>JBIILW010000192.1:0-4478 GCA_044338265.1 Bacteroidia bacterium
CTAAAGGAAAATAATTGGTAACAGAAACGGGCATTTTCCCCTTAGCATTTATTCCTCCACCTATTATTTGCGCAGCTATTTGATTGTATAAAGGCAAATCTTCATAGGCTACAACTACGTTCTTAATCATGTTGAAATACTGCAAAATATAAGGATTTCCATTATTCACTAAAATGCATTTATGCTTTAAACCAATAGCAATTATAAAATCAATTTGCGCTTGTGTAAGCCCCAAATTTTTACTTACATATCGGCTTGTGTTGTGAATAGAAATAATAACTAAATTATAATACTCACTTTTTGAAAGTAAGCTATCAAAACTTTCTTTCGAATCGTTTTTATCTATGGAATAATAGTCGGCTTTTATGTAATTATTTAACTGTAATTGAAATTCACTAAGTTGTGCTGAACCTACATTTATACAAGCTATTTTGTATTGTTCAGGGTTGGGAATTGGAATAATTTTATCAAGGTTTTTGGCTACCACTACCCCGTTTTTTACTAGCTGTTTAATCAGTAAATCATTCTCAATACTATTCAAATCATGGGTTAAATTTTCCAAAATAATTGGCTTGTATTTATTCAAACCACACCAATATTTTGCTGTTAATATTTTTTTACAACTTTGTTCTAATTGACTTTGAGCTATCAATCCTCGGTTCAAATAATCTTTTACAACGGCAATACTCATTGGAACATCTTCCACCATTAAAAGAATATCATTGCCCGCGGCCAATGCTTTTGCTGCAAGTTCACCAGGTTCATAATAATTACTAACACCTTTCATATTCAATGCATCAGTAGTAATTAAACCATCAAATCCCATTTGATTGCGGAGCAATTCAGTTACTATTTTTGGCGAAATAGAAGAGGCCAAATTTTCTGTACTGTCTAAAGCTGGCACAAATAAATGTGCCGACATCATTGCTGTTAAACCATTGTCGATTAATTCTTGAAATGGATACAACTCCAAACTATCTAAACGTTTAATGCTTCCCTTAATAACCGGCAATCCAAAATGTGAATCAGTTTCTGTATCGCCATGGCCCGGAAAATGTTTTGCCGATGCAATGATATTTGCACTCTGCATGCCTTGCATATATGCAATTCCATTTCTAGCTACTATGTATTTATTTTCGCCATAACTTCGGTCGTTTATCACCGGATTATTCATGTTATTATTTACATCTACATCTGGAGCAAAATTAAAGTTAATGCCCATTCGCTTACAATGTTTGCCTATAATAATCCCAAATTGTTTGGTTAAATCTGTTCTATTTGCACCTCCAAAAACCATTTGACGTGGAAAAACTGGCGTGCTATCTAAACGCATATTTAATCCCCATTCACCATCAATGCTTATAAACAAAGGAATTTTCGAAAGTTTTTGGTACTGGTTAGTTAGTACAGCTTGCTTATAAGGAGTTCCTTTAAAAAAAATTAATCCACCAACGCCAAGTTCTCTAACATGACATTCTATGTCTTGAATATGCGCTTTATCTTTATTGTTGAAGGCAGCTATAATCATCAGCTGCGCAATTTTTTGATCGGTGTTTAAAGTAGCATAAACGCTATCTACCCAATCGTTTTGTTTTTTCCAATTAATGGTTTGAGCCATTGAATTAAAATGAATAACAAAGCAAAAAATAAATATAAAAAGTGGTTTATATAACCTGATTAATAAGCTCAATATGTGTAATGATAAGCTACAAATTTGCAATATTTTGCCTTATTTTCTCTGTAAATGTTTTACACAAATCAAAATATTATGAAGAATTTAATTGAAAAACTAGTCAATATTTCCAAAATTACCTATTTTTAAAATAAAATTATGTAGTATAATTGTTGCCTAATAAGACAAATGATGACGCCTAAAAAATCACATGAACACACTATAAAAAATGCTATATCCGATTTTTTACAGCACCAGCATTTAGACAATAAATTGGCGGAACTTAATATTATTAATAATTGGGAAAAGTTAGTGGGTGCAATGATAGCTAAAAATACTACTGAAATTAAGTTTAGAGGAACTGTTTTATACCTAAAAATTGAATCCAATGCTTTAAGAAATGAATTGCTTTACCAACGCGGGAAAATTATGGCATTGGTAAATACTGAGGCCAATCAGCAGCTAATTACTGATGTGGTAATTCGATAAATTTTTTACACTGTAAATTTATAAAAACATTGAAAACAAAATCCAATTCAGTTGAATCAATTAGCATTGAAAACACTCTCGATAGTAAATGGATAAAACCACTGGCTTTATTGGGCAAAATCCTTTTGTTTTTGGTAGGAATTGTGCTCAGTTTAAAAGCCATCAAAGAACCAGATTTGTGGTGGCAGTTAGCTACAGGCGATTGGATTTTAGCCAATAAAAGTATTCCCGTTTCCGATGTGTTTTCTTTTACTTATTTAGGTACCAAATGGATCAATATTAAATGGGGATTTGAAGTGTTAATCGCTCTTTGGACAAAAGCCTTTGGCTTCGAATTTATTTATGTTATTCAAGCTTTGGTTACAATTGCATTATTATATTTTATTTTAAAATTAGTTAATTTTAAAAACAATACTTTCCTTGATAAAACATGGGCTAACAGCGTAATTTTAATTTGTAGTTTTGTGTTTTTGGCTGCTTCCAGCAATCGTGTTATTGGTAGACCTGAAATGTTTTCGCACTTATTTACTTTAGTATTTATTTACTTATTAACGCGATTCCAAAATCAAAAAAACCTGATTTATTTACTCCCAATTTTTCAATTGATTTGGACCAATATGCACGAAGCTTTTGGAACTGGAATTGTAATTATTAGTATTTTTGTTTTTGCAGCTTGGGTGGATTATTTTATAAACCCAAAAAATGAAAAACCTTTGTATATTTCATTGGCTTTGATACTAAGTATAGCCGTAATTTCAATCAACCCTTATGGTTTCGAAATGTTAAGTCGTCCGCTTGAAATTTTTAGCCAATTAAGTACCAATAAATACACCACCGAATTATCAAATTATACCACACACGAATATTGGCAAACTAGCACCTATTTTACTTTAGGCTTTTTAATAATTACTTTTCTTGGAATGCTCACTTTTGCTTTTGAAAAAAGCAAAGAAAATAAGCTAAAACACCTTATTAATCAATTTGGGTTAGCAAATATTTTACTCATCTTGGCATTTACTATCTTGGCAAGTTCGGCATATAGAAATTTAATATTTTTAAACATTGTTTTGCTACCTTTTGTAGTTAACTCATTATTCAAATTCATTGTTTTTATTGGCACCAAAACAAAATTTAAGATACAGCATTTGACTATTTCTTTGTTTACCGCAATGTTTGGAATAGTTTTTTATATTTCTGTAGTTTCTAATCAATTTTATCAAACAAATAAGGTTTCGTATACTTATGGTTTGCAATTTTCGGCTATGCAAAATCCGGAAGGTGCTGCGCAATTTTTAAAAGCAAATAACCTTGATTCAAAAATTATTTTTACTGATTATTTAGCTTCATCTTATTTACTTTATCAATTAAGTCCAAATTTTAAAACCTTTATCGATTTAAGAGATTTGGATGTTTTTCCAGATACTTTTTTTCAAAAAAATGCAGAAGCTTATGCTAATTATGAGAACTATAAACTGCTGGATGAAAAATATAATTTTAAAGCAGCAGTAGTTTTAAACACTCAATTTAAAAGATTGCAAATTGGCTTGTATAACGATAGTAATTATACCTTAAGTTATTTTGATCCTTTGGTTTCTGTTTTTGTAAAACAAAAAAAATTAAACAATATTCCTTTAAAAATTTCTGCTTTAAGTAATTTCAAACCAAGTGTATTTAGTGCCATTGTTAATGATGTTTTCAATCCGTTTTACACACCAATGGATGTGAATGAAACTAACTTTAACACCGAATCTTCATTGTTTTATTTAAGTCTTGGTGATTATATTCAAGCCTATCATTTGATTTTAAATTGCCCAACTGATGCGGCTGTAAATTATATTAAAGGACAATATTTTTTTAATATGGCCATTGCCGATACCAGCAATCAAAAGTTTTATAACGACAGCGCAATTACTTGCTTAAAAATGGCTGTTAAACAAAATACCAATTATTTTGAGGCCTATTTTTCCTTAGGTTCTATTGAATTAAATCAAGGAAATTTTGTGTCGGCAGCCAAACAATTTGAGAAATGTTGTGAAATAGATTACAACAATTTAAACGCACATTTATATGCTGGCGAATGTTACAAAGGATTAGTTGAAAACAATAAAGCCATGAAATATTTGCCCAAATTAGTTTACCATTTAGAAGTTTCAAACGAGATGAATCCCAATAATCCAAACATAGAATGGAACCTAGGTGTAGCCTATTTCAAACAGGGAAAATGTAATTTGTCTACCCCAATTCTTTTAAAAGTTAAAGACTTTGAAGGACTATCTGTTGAAGATAAAAATACAGCAAATTATTGTTTGAATAATTG
>JBIILW010000194.1:0-4464 GCA_044338265.1 Bacteroidia bacterium
AAAACACCGCCCTGTAATGATTCACCGCGCGCCATTTGGTTCATTGGAAAGATTTGTGGCTGTGTTAATTGAACATTGTGCTGGAAATTTCCCATTATGGCTAACTCCGGAGCCTTTTGCATTGCTACCAATTAGTGAAAAATATCACGACTATTCACAAAAAGTTTTGGAATTGCTAAAAAAACATGATATTCGCGGCTCATTTGACGACAGAAACGAAAAAATAGGTAAGAAAATTCGTGATGCTGAAACCAAAAAAACTCCGTATATGTTAGTGATAGGCGAACAAGAAATGGCCGAAGACAGCGTATCAGTGCGTAAGCATGGGGGAGAAGATTTGGGTAAAATGAAATTGGAAGATTTTATCATTTATTTAAAAGAACAACTAACAGTAAAAATATAATTAAGATTGGCATTACCACCTAAAAAGAAATCAGGCTACGTACCTGGAGGAAGAAGACTTCCGATGAAACCGGGAGAAGGAGAGTTTAACATCAATATGCAAATTCGTGCAAAAGAAGTACGACTGATTGCAGAAGGTATTGAACCAGGTGTATTTTCAATTCAGCGCGCTTTAGAAATAGCCGATGAACAAGAATTAGATTTGGTAGAAATTTCGCCAAATGCTGAACCACCTGTTTGTAAAGTAATTGATTACAAAAAGTTTTTGTTTGAACGCAGGAAAAAAGCGAAAGAAGCAAAATCTAATCAAATCAAGCAGGATATAAAAGAAATTCGTTTTGGACCAAACACGGATGACCATGATTTTGATTTTAAATTAAAACATGGAGAAGAATTTTTAAAAGAAGGTCATAAGGTAAAAGCTTATGTGTTTTTTAAAGGTAGGTCAATTGTTTACAAAGAACGTGGCGAAGTTTTGTTACTGCAGTTTGCACAAAAATTAGCTGAATTAGGCAAAGTTGATATGTTGCCAAAATTAGAAGGCAAAAAAATGACTTTGATAATGAGTCCGAAGCCTAAGAAATAAGAAAATCGAAAAGTTGTATAGTATAAAAAGAATCGGAGATTAAAATGCCAAAAGTAAAAACAAACAGCTCTGCTAAGAAACGCTTTAAAGTGACTCCTAGTGGAAAAATTAAAAGAGGCTCTGCTTATAAGAGTCACATTTTAACAAAAATGTCAACCAAACGTAAACGTAACTTAACCAAAGGTGGTTACATTAGCGAACCAGATATGGGGTTGATCAAAAATTTATTAGGAATAGGTAAATAGTTGATAGTTGTTGGTTGTCAGTTGATAGAATTTATTTCTAACAATTTAGCAATTAAACAATACAACCATTTATTTTTCCAAACTCGGTTTCAAATAAGTATAAACCCGAACAAAAGCCCAAAAGAATCACAATAACCGAAGTGGTCGCTTAGGTTCAAAAAACTAAATTAAAATTATGCCTAGATCAGTAAATTCAGTAGCCTCAAGAAGGCGCAGAAAAAAGCTTCTAAAAATGGCCAAAGGCTATTGGGGAGCAAGAAAAAATGTATTAACCGTTGCAAAACATACGATAGACAAAGGTCTAAACTATGCTTACCGCGATAGAAAAACCAAAAAACGTAATTTCCGTGCACTTTGGATAGTGCGTATAAATGCAGGTGTTAGACAGTATGGTTTAAGTTACAGTCAGTTCATAGGTTTAGCTGCTAAAAGCGGCTTAGCTTTAAACCGTAAGGTTTTAGCTGACTTAGCGATGAACAATCCTGATGCTTTCAAAGCTATTGTTGAAAAAGTAAAATAAATTTTTAAACAACACCGTACAATTTTCGATTAAAAGCCTGCTAGCAATAGCAGGCTTTTTTTATGGTTGTTATTTTAATTTTAATGGAAAGTTGATATCAATATCGCTTTCGCTCGATTTTTCAATGGTTTTAGGAACGCCATCATAATGACTCAGAACCATGTTTAATGAACCGAATATTGGAGTAGTAAAACTTTCATTGCTTTTGGTGTTTAAGTTAAATGATAATCCAACAGGCAAGGAAGGAATATTGGTATCAAAATCTAATATTTCAGTTTTTATTTTACCATTTAAGTTAGCACTTGGAGCAAAGAAAAACTGATGCGCATTTTTCTCTTCTTCAATGGCATTTGAAACCGTATCGAATGGTGTTTTGGTTTTATCTAAAATAATAATTTCACATTTGTAAATTATTCCTGAGTCCAAATTTAATGTATCTATAATTGGTAAATTTCCACCATCACCATCCAAATCTTCCCATTTATAGTTAAATTGGTAGTTGGTATTTAATGAATCATTTTGATTGTATCCTTTTATCAAAATGGTAGTTAACACTTCTTGTGGATTGGTAATAATTGGCTTTTTCGGATCTTCCTTTGAACACGATGAAATGGTAAGGATTGTTATGATTGTTAAGATTGTTGTATTGTTAAATTGTCTTATTGATAAATTGTTGTTTTTCATGATATTTTTTTTTGTTTTAAATTGTTAGATTTTTGTTTTTAATTGTTTCACTTCGACAAGCTCAGTGACCGTTCTTTTTATTTTTGCCTCACGCCATGCGTGACAAGTATTGCCTCCTTCGACTCAGCTCAGGATGACAATTTGGGTTCATCTTCTTGTGCCTCCTTCGACAAGCTCAGTGACCGTTTTTTTATTTTTGCCTCACGCCATGCGTGACAAGAATTGCCTCCTTCGACTCCGCTCAGGATGACAAGTTGAGTATTTCGCCAGAAGCCAGAAGCTAGCAGCCAGCAGCCCTAAAAAGGAATACTCAGTTTAATGAATACATTCCTTCCAGCATCAAGTGCGTAATACCTGTACCTACTTAAATAATCGCGGTAACTGCTGTTCAAAGCATTTTGCATTCCAATACTCCAATTCATTTTTGCTTTGGTAAAATCAGTTGCTCCAAAAGTAAAATCAAATAATTGGTAAGCAGCTGGAGCACTTGTAAAATCAATGCCTGCGGGAACATTTGTTTGCTCAAATACATATTGATGATTGATTTGAAAAAATGCATTTTTTAGTTTTTTATATTTAGCAATTTGCCAATTGATTCCACTCTGAATGCGATTAGCAGGCATAAATATTAATGGAATATTCCTGCTTACATCAGTTGCATGTAAAAAGGTGTAAGCCGAATTAATACTAATATTTTTTTGTAATTGATAACTTAGATTGGTTTCAAATCCTTGTAATAATGCATTGGTTTGTGTGTAATTAAACACTGGAAATACACCTCTAAAACTGGTGTTGTAAGTATTACTTGGTAACCTATAAATGAAATTATTTATGACATGATGATAGATACTTGCATCCCATTCAAATTTGTTTTTATTGTATTTAATATTTAATTCGGTGTTATAACTTTGCTCTGCAATTAAATTTGAATTTCCCTGCTCATAAGTAGCCACAGCAGCATGTAAGCCAAGTGCGTATAATTCATTTACACTTGGCGCTCGCCAGGCAGTGCTTATATTTCCAGTAATTTTTAAATGCATGTTTACCAAATAAGTTAAACCCAATGTACCGGAAGCATTTTGGTAATTCAAGTCATTGCTCAGCACTTCATTATTTACATTGATATACCTTGTAAAATTTATCCAATCGTAACGAATTCCACCTTCGGCTTGCCAATGTTTTTTATTCCACTTTTCAATGATATAAACCCCATAATTATTACTGATAAAATTTGGAATAAAGAACTGTTTTCCCGTGGCATAATTTCCTTGATTGGAAAAACTAATTCCAATTATTCCTTTAAATCCAGCATACTTTTTATGTTCATATTTTGCTGTAATTTGATTGGTAGTTAAAGTTAAATCATAAGCAGGTTTGTCTTTTAAATTACTGTTTATGCTTAAAAAACTCAATACGTCAAACTCCTTTCTATTATTTATTTGTTGGCTTAAATCAACACTTATTTTACTTGAATTTTTAAATAGATACAAGTATTTTACAGCATTTATTAAATGAGCTACTTCCTGTTTTGGTCTTCCAATAATATATGTAAAATCGTTGATAATACTAGGTTTTCCGTTAGCAATGGTGTTTTGTAAATCGCTCACATTATGAACATGAGCAGCGCGTAAAATACCCAAACTCGATTGGAAAAAACTGAAGGAATATTCCACGCTACTATTTTTAAATTTGTATTGCACAGCAGTACCCAAATCAAATTCAGCAAAGGCGGTATTACTTAATATATATTCAGGAGTTTTAGCATCGCCAGCTTTTCTGTAACTGGTTTGAAAACGCCAACTTAAATTTTGTTTTTTTAAGTGATTTCCTTCTAAAAATAAACTGTTTGCTACTTGCCAATTATTGCTAAATCCACTCAAACTATAAGTACCCGAAATGCCATTTTGTTGTTTAAAATCTTTTGCAGAAATTTTAATAACTCCACCAATGGCTTCAGGTCCATATTGCAAGCTACTTGCACCTTTGATTACTTCCAATTTATTAATAGCAAAAGGATCTATTTCTGG
>JBIILW010000193.1:0-4464 GCA_044338265.1 Bacteroidia bacterium
TCTTTCACCGCTTCGGCATAAGTTGGATGTGCATGACTCATTCTTGAAATGTCTTCGGCACTTGCTCTAAATTCCATGGCTACTACAGCTTCTGCAATTAAATCAGCTACACGCGGACCAATCATGTGCATGCCCAAAATCTCATCTGTTTCCGCATCGGCCAATACTTTTACCAATCCGTCAATATCCATACTTGCCCTGGCACGTCCTAAAGCACGCATAGGAAAACTTCCCATTTTATATTTTTTACCTGCTTTTTTCAATTCTTCTTCAGTTGCGCCAACTCCAGCCACTTCTGGCCAAGTATAAACTACACCCGGAATTAAATGATAGTTGATATGTGGTTTTTGTCCTGCAATAGTTTCAGCTACAAATACACCTTCTTCTTCCGCTTTGTGAGCTAGCATGGCACCTTTTACTACATCGCCTATGGCGTAAATTCCTTTCACAGCAGTTTCCAAATGAGTATCAGTTTCTATACGTCCACGCTCATCTGTTTTTAAACCAATATTCTCTAATCCTAATCCGTCAGTATAGGCTTTTCTTCCAACTGAAACCAAGCAATAATCGCCTGTAAATGTTACTTCTTCGCCTTTTTCATTGTCGGCAGTAATGGTAACTTCTTTACCTTTTACTTTAGCTGATTTTACTTTATGACTAAAGTGAAAAGTAAAACCAATTTTACGCAAACTACGTTGCAATTCTTTGCCTAAAGTTCCGTCCATGGTTGGAATAATGGCATCGGTATATTCTATTACCGAAACTTTTGCACCCAAACGAGCATATACTGAACCCAATTCTAAACCAATAACGCCACCTCCAATAATTACCAAATGTTTTGGAACTTCGGTCATGTTTAACGCTTCGGTACTGGTAATAATGCGTTTCTTATCTATTGCCAAACCTGGCAATGAAGCTGGTTTTGATCCAGTAGCTATAATTACTTTATCAGTATCTATTAATTGTTCAGTTTCGCCTGTTACCTTAATTTGATTTTTGGTAACAAATGAGCCAATACCTTTATAAACATCAATTTTATTTTTTTTCATTAAAAAATCAATGCCTTCACAAGTAACTTTAACTACACCACTTTTGCGGTCTATCATTTGTTTTAAGTTTACTTTTACCTCACTCACATCTATACCATGAGTGGCAAAAGTATGTGTAGCATTGTGGTAATGTTCGCTCGAGTCGAGCAATGCTTTTGATGGAATACAACCTACATTTAAGCAAGTGCCACCAAGGGTACTGTATTTTTCAATCAATGCAGTTTTAAAACCTAATTGCGCGCAACGAATGGCTGCAACATATCCTCCAGGACCAGAACCTATAACGGTAATATCGTATTTCATAAAATTATATTGGTAAAATTAATAGCTTGCAAAATTAAACTTATTCTTTAAGCTAACGAATGATGTTTGTTAGTTAGTGTCTGCAATAAAACTCCAATTTCTTCGTTATGCTCGCTATAAAACTGGTCATTTGCGGAAAGCAAACTCCCATTTTTCTATCTTCGCAAGCCTCGAACTTGAAGTTTTCTTATCAGACATATTTTTTTTTTAGTAAATCTGTGTAATCTGTGGCTAACTTGTTTAGTGGCTATTCAATCTCTACCTGCCAATGCATAATTTGTTTGTCATCGCTAGCAGTTAGTAATTCATTGTTTGCTATCCAAAGTACTTTATTAATGGAGGTAACATGTGCTTCATTTCGTGCTTTGTCTATTACTTTGACTAACTCAAAACTATTGGCATCCCAAATTTTTAGCGTTTTATCCATACTAACTGTGGCAAATAATTGTCCGTTAGGACTAAACTGAATGGAATTAATATGCAAATTATGAGCAGGTACATCTTTAATGATTTCGTAATTATTTTCAGCATCAAAAAACTTTAAAAACACATCGCGGCCACCGCTTAATAAATGTTTGTTATTGTGGCAATAGGCCAATGTAAAAACTGAATTGATATGATGGTTTAAAGTTTGAATTAATTGAAAAGTAGTAGTATCATAAATTCTTATTGCATGGTCAGAAAAACCAATGGCAATTTGGTTCAACGATTCATTGATGGCAATGGCTCTAGCACTTTTGGTACTGGCTTTAATGGTTTTAATCAATGAAAAATCAGATATATTAAATACATTGATGATTCCATCTCCACCCGAGGTAATGAAAGTATCGTGATGGCGTTTGATATCGTAAATTCCTAAAGTATGCGCTGCTATATTTTTTATTTCTTTGTTAATAGTTAAGTCTATTACATGTAAGTTGCCTTGAGCAGAACCTATTAACAATTGATTTTTTTCGGGTAATAACAATAAACTATAAACAGGGCGCTTCACCTGGCAAATTAATTTACCGTCCCTTTTATTTTCAAAATCCCATTCCACCACAAATCCATCGCCAGCTCCCGAGTAAAAGCAGTTTTGGTTTATTGACATAGCAAGTGAATAAATACAATCTTTATGTCCGGAATATTGATGAAGTTTAATTATTTTTATTTTTTTTAGCATGAAATTTTAAAACTATTTTATATTGCAAAGCAACAATAAATAAAACAAAGTCAAACCTATTTTGCCAATTATTTCTATACAAAATATAACCAATGAAATTACTTTAGGAATTTGGAGAATTACTGAAACTAAAGCAGAATTTGAAAATCAATTGGGAAGCCATTTATTTGACTTATCAAAGCCTGTAAATCCTGCTGAAAATGTTGGAATCCATTGGTTTGCTAGTAGGGTTTTATTGCAAAATTTGTTTGATGCCAATAGAATAGAAATCCATAAAAACGAAAATAACAAGCCAACTTTGTATATTGACCAAGAAAAATATTTTATTAGCATATCACATTCTTATGAATATGTAGGAATTATGTTTAGTAAAACACATGAAGTTGGTTTAGACATTGAAAGAGTAGATGACAGAATTCATCGTGTTTCTAGTAAGTTTTTAAATGAAAATGAACAATTATTTGCTGAAAGCAAATTGATAAAAACATTGGTTTGGAGTGCCAAAGAAAGCATGTATAAATGGTATGGTAAAAAAGAATTAGACTTTAAATTAAACATGAAAGCATTATTATTTGAACCCCAAAACGAAGGAGTTTTTAATTGTATGCTGCACAAAAATGAAATAAATAAAGTAATTGAAATGCATTATTATCAGCTAGAAAATTATGTATTTACTTATTGCTTTTAAATTAATTTAAAAACAATAATCAAAATGTTAAAATTGATGATAAAATTAATATATTTAATTAATGAATAACAATTATCAGAATTCAGATTTTATTTTATATACTTCTCAAGATGGCGATATAAGAGTTGACGTTTTCGTTAATGATGAAACCGTCTGGCTTACTCAAAAGGCAATGCAAGAGCTGTTTGACAGATCAAAATCTACTGTAAGTGAACATATTAGTAATATTTTTAAAGAAGGAGAGTTAGAAGAGAATCAAGTTGTTCGGAAATTCCGAACAACTGCAGATGATGGAAAAGAATATGAAGTTTCATATTATAATCTCGATGTAATAATATCTGTTGGTTATAGAATTAAGTCACAAAGAGGCACTAATTTTAGAATTTGGGCTACCAAAACTTTAAAAGAATTTATAATTAAAGGATTTGTTTTAGACGATAAACGTTTAAAACAAGGTGGTCATTTATTTGGCAAGGATTATTTCGAGGAATTACTCGAAAGAATCAGAGAAATTAGAGCATCTGAGAGAAGATTTTATCAAAAAATTACAGATATTTATGCTCAATGTAGTATTGATTATGACTTTAAATCTGACCTAACTTTAAATTTTTATAAAACCGTTCAGAATAAACTTCATTGAAAATGAAAGATTGGATTGAAGCATTGGATTCATTCTTGAAAATAAATCGTTATGATTTATTGGATAATTTAGGGAAAATTTCTCATGATTTAGCAATTAAGAAAGCGGAAATGGAATATTTAAAATTCAGGAAAATACAAGATCAAGAATTTATTTCAGATTTTGATTTAAATATAAAAAGAATAAAAAAATAATAAATAAATTCTAAAAAAATACAAATTTTGGCAAACATGTTAAACAACATAGAACACATAGGAATAGCCGTAAAAAATGCGGAAGAAAGCATTCAATTATTCAATGCATTATTCAACACAAAACCATATAAAGAAGAAGCGGTTTTGAGTGAACATGTGCGCACTGTTTTTTATAAAACAGGTGAAACCAAAATTGAATTATTACAAGCCACACATGAAGACAGTGCAATTGCTAAATTCATTGATAAAAAAGGGGAGGGAATGCATCACATTGCTTTTGCGGTAAATGATATTTATGCTGAAATTACTCGCTTAAAAGCAGAAGGATTTGTGTTTATCAATGAAACACCAAAACAAGGAGCCGACAATAAGTTAATTGCATTTATGCACCCCAAAAGCAGCAATGGTGTTTTAATAGAATTATGTCA
>JBIILW010000195.1:0-4451 GCA_044338265.1 Bacteroidia bacterium
CGTCTTTCCGGTAAGGATGAATTGATATAACCGGGATAAATAAATCGGGATATTGAGCAGCAATTTTAAAAACATACTCATTGGGAACATAAAATTCCGTTTTATCTAAGTTTTCTGTTCCATTTTCATGGTAATTTTTATCAAAAGCCAACAAACAATATTTACCATGATTTGGTATGCTTTTTATTCTATTTACCAATGTTTTCAAAAATTCAGCATCTGCATTTTTAGTGTTTTTTATTCCTGCAGCACTTTTATACACATTGAACTTTAAATGCTTTATTGGATACTTCGCAGATTGCATTTTTTTGTTTACAAAGTTCCCACTATTTCCTGCTCCAGTACCTACAATATGAGTATGATAGTCTATTGTTTTCCCTTCTTCTAATCCTTTAAAGGCATCGTTAATTAACTGGTTTGCACCAAAACTTAATGTTTTATATAATAGTGTGTTTTGTGTAGTTTTATTGGCGTTATTTATTGCTTTTTCAATGGTAGAATTGGTAATTATCACTACAATGCTTATAGCAGCTATAAGTACTAAATATTTGGTGTATTTCATATTACTATATTACAAAAAAGTTCAAAAAAAACGGGTATGGTTTCGAAAAACCGTATCCGCTAATGATGAAAGGCCTGACAGGTTTTTTTTAACCCTGTCAGGTCTGATTTTGAATTTTACTTCGCTTGATTCTTTACAAAATCAAATAACAACCTCACTCCTACTCCTGTTCCCATTTTTCCACGGTAACTGTCGTTTGTGTTTATAAATGCAGGTCCTGCAATGTCAAAGTGCATCCAAGGATAATCAATAAATTTTTCTAAAAATTTTCCGGCAGTTATGGCTCCGCCAACTGGGCCACCAATATTTTTCATGTCTGCAATATCCGATTTGATTAACTTACTATAATCGTCCCAAAACGGAAACTCTACCAAGCGTTCGTGTGTATTGTTACCGCTGTTTTTTAATGCGTTTTTTTGCTTTTCGTCTGCTGTTCCCATACAAACTATACCATATTGGCCAATTGCTGCTGCTGCTGCACCCGTAAGCGTTGCAAAATCTAACACCAATTCTGGTTTGTATTTTTTAGCATAAGTCAATGCATCTGCCAAAACCATTCTGCCTTCCGCATCGGTATTTAACACTTCTACCGTTTGTCCATCATACATGGTAATTACATCTCCTGGAGTATATGCATTTTCTCCTGGACGATTATCAGTAGCCGGAACCAAAGCAATTACATGATAATTTAATTTTGCTTTTGCAATGGCAAACATGGCGCAAGCCACTGCTGCCGATCCTGCCATGTCACACTTCATAGTGTCCATACTATTTGGTGTTGGTTTTAGGCTTAATCCGCCTGTATCATAAACAATTCCTTTACCTACCAAAACCAATGGTTTTTTGTTTTTAGGTTTTGCTGGTTTATATTCCATAATGGTAAATGTTGGCGGAATTTGACTACCAAGATTTACCGCTAACAAACCACCCATTTTTAAACTTTCTATTTGTAGTTTGTTTAAAACTTCTACTTTAAAATTGGCTTTTTTTCCTAGTTTTTTAAATTCATTGCTTAATGAAACCGCATCAATTACGTTTTGTGGTTCGTTTACCAAATTACGTGCTTCGCAAACTGCTTCTACTAAAATATTAACTTGCTCCACTCCTTCTTTATTTAGTTTTGCTCCTACTAAGTAAATATTTTTTAAAGTGAATTGTCCTTTTTTATCGCTTAAATATTTTATAAACTGATAGTTGCTTAAAGCTATTCCTTCAGCTATTGCTAATAATTGCTCTTCAGTAATTACCGTTTCCGAAATTTGTATGGAATCGTATTTATGCGCATTGATTGCTGCGCACACTTTATTACCTAAGGTTCTATAGGCTTCTAATGTTGAGTAGTCGTTTTTCTTTTCAAATTCTTCTACCAATTGTACAAAAACCAATCTTTCAAATTGATTGATGGTAATAAAAGTTTCTGCTGCTTTTATCTTTTTTTCTAAGTAAGCCACTTCAGATTTAGAGAAACCAAATGTGCCCCATTTTGCTTTTTTATTGGTTACAATTAAAGTACTTATTTGATTGTTACTTTTAGTAGAAATATTTATTTTAGTTATCATTTTTATGGTTGATTATTTTTTTATGTAGTAATTAGTTTTATTATTATTAGAGTATTTAGTCCCTACGGGACATTTTTTCAATGTTACATTTATTTATTTACCAATATTTAACTCCTAACGGAGTATATCTCGTAGAGATTATATGTTGGTAAACAAATAGCTATGAAGTTAAAAAATGTCCCGTAGGGAATATACTTTTGTTTTTTAAATGTTCTACTTATTTTTTATTTAGTAAAATTATAAATTACTGAATTGTTTCAAAAATCTTGTGTCATTTATAAAAAACGTACGTAAATCTTTTACATCATACTTTAGCATAGTAATTCGTTCTATTCCCATTCCAAAAGCAAATCCAGTATATTTTTCTGGGTCAATTCCGCAATTTTCCAATACATTTGGGTCTATCATTCCACAACCCAATATTTCTACCCAACCGCTGTGTTTACAAATATTACATCCTTTTCCTTTACATATTTGGCAGCTAATATCCATTTCTGCACTTGGTTCTGTAAACGGAAAATAACTTGGACGGAATCTTACATCAACATCATCGCCAAACATGTCTTTTACAAATGCATATAATGTTTGTTTTAAATCGGCAAAACTTACTTTTTCGTCAATATAAATTCCTTCTATTTGATGAAAAAAACAATTTGCTCTTGCCGAAATAGCTTCATTTCTATAAACTCTTCCAGGCATAATCGCCCGTAAGGGCGGATTTTTTTGCTGCATTAATCGTACTTGTACACTTGAAGTATGCGTTCGCAATGCTATTTCTTCATCTATAAAAAAAGTATCCTGCATGTCTCGCGCAGGGTGATTTGGTGGAAAATTTAATGCGGAAAAATTATGCCAATCATTTTCTATTTCTGGTCCTTCAGCTATTGTAAATCCAAGCTTAGTAAAGATAGCGACAATTTGATTTTCTGTAATATTTAACGGATGGCGAGATCCTAGTTCCGTACTTTCAGCCGGTAAAGTATAATCAATATTAGAATTTATATTTTCTGTTTTATCAGATTTAAATTTTTCTGTTGCTTCATCAAATTTTTCTTGAACATTGGTTTTTACCACATTCATTAATTTACCTAAATCACGTTTCATTTCATTAGGTACTTGTTTGAATTCTTCAAACAAATCATTCATTAATCCTTTACGAGAAAGATATTTTAAACGAAAATTTTCTAAATCTTCACTTGAATTTATTTTATACTCGTGAAGTTTTTGTTGAAGTTCCTCTAGTTTTTGTTTCATTTTTGTTTTAAATATTTTTTCTTTCTATTCCGATACAAACATAAGAATACAATTTATAAATTTCACCTCTTAGCTTACCCACAGCGTTAATGTATTATTGTTTATCTTTAGATATAATTTGTAATAATAATAATAGCTGTTAATTGTTAGCATAACTTTTAATTTTTGTTTAGGAATTTACCTTATACAATATTCTTAACAATTTACATTTTTACTTTTTTATTTATAATCAGTAGTTTATATATTTATAAACAGTGTGTTAATTGCGACATTCACATATTTCTGTTTATAAAATGTCGCACTTAAAATGTTAGTTATCTGTTAAACTATTTAATATAAATTAGTACTTATCAAGATGTCATTTTTTTAAAAAATTGATATGAACGTTAATCCACATTTTTTAGCATTATTATTACTTTATTGTTGACTAATTATATCGTTAATGTTAATAGATTGCTCTATATCCCAATATGCTCTTACATTTATTAATTGATTTGATATAAATGTACGTTCAGGATACAACATCGATTCTAAGTCTCCATTATCCCATAAACCATTGTTATTCAAATCTTCTATTATTTTTATTTTACCTAAAACTGGACTTAAATATTCCATTTTTAAATTTATACTTTTATTTACGTTAAATGATTTAATAACTGTATTTGAATTATTATCCAATAATTGAACGATATAGTTATGTTTTGCATTTTGTAAATCTACATTTAAAAGTAAAGTTCCATATTCTTTAAATGCTTTTATATCATAATTATAAGAAGTTTTTTTATTAAAAGTTCCAAATATATCCTGTAATGATGAATCTTTAAATTCAATACTATATTTGGTTGATTCTTTCCAATTATTAAAAATAGCAATTCTCATTTTATTAGTATCTATTTCAAAATAAGTTGGTTTTAAAATATTTGTATCTTCTTTAATAATTATACTGTCTTTATTTATGTAATTTATTGGAACTGACGATTCAATAAAAAGAGTATCTAAAGGATTTAATTCTGCTTTTGAAGTCAGTATAAATTCTACTTTTTTACTCTTTTTTTTACTAATTATCGTTTTATAAA
>JBIILW010000196.1:0-4442 GCA_044338265.1 Bacteroidia bacterium
ACAAGCTTGTAAAGAATTTAATGTTAACTATCGCGAGTTTCCTACGGTAATTAGTGCTGTTCAATCACACTTGCTTCATTTGAAAGCAATGGGAACAGCATAATAACAATATACAAAAACAAAAAGCCACTCGTTCATTATGAGTGGCTTTTTTTATGTATTTTAATTATAATCTTTTTACATTTTTTTCATAAAAAAAACCAATTCTGAATTAGAATTGGTTTTTAAATATATAAATAAATTGTAAACTATAAATTACCAGCTACTGCTTTTTGAACTAAATCAGCAGCTTCTTTTAATACAATTGCAGAGTATACTTTCAATCCACTTTCATCTATTAATAATTTAGCAGCTTCGGCATTAGTTCCTTGTAAACGAACAATAATAGGAACTGGAATATTACCAATAGATTTATACGCATCCACAACACCTTGAGCAACTCTATCGCAACGAACAATTCCACCAAAAATATTGATTAAAATAGCTTTTACGTTTGGATCTTTTAAAATAATGCGGAAACCAGCTTCTACAGTAGTTGCATTAGCACTACCGCCCACATCTAAAAAATTTGCAGGATCGCCACCACTTAATTTAATAATATCCATAGTAGCCATTGCCAATCCAGCACCATTAACCATGCAACCAACGTTTCCATCCAATTTAACATAGTTCAAATCATGTTTTTTAGCTTCAACTTCAGTAGGATCTTCTTCAGCAGTATCACGCATTGCTGCGTAATCAGCATGACGGTATAAAGCGTTGTCATCAATATCCACTTTTCCATCTACCGCAATAATTTTGTTATCGCTGGTTTTTAAAACTGGATTGATTTCAAACATGGCAGCATCAGAATTTGAATACGCTTTATATAAAGCAGTAACAAATTTTACCATTTGCTTAAATGCCTCTCCTTCGCAACCCAAAGTAAACGCAATTTTACGAGCTTGAAAAGCTTGTAAACCTACTTTAGGATCAATGGTTTCTTTATGAATTAAATGAGGTGTATGTTCAGCAACATGCTCAATGTCCATTCCACCTTCGGTGCTATAAACAATAATGTTTTTGCTTTGACCTCTATCTAACATTACACTCATGTAATATTCCTTAGGTTCGCTATCGCCAGGATAATATACATCTTGAGCAACTAAAACTTTACTTACCAATTTACCTTTTGGTCCAGTTTGAATAGTAACTAATGTACCTCCAATTAAATTACTCGTAATTTCTTTGGCTTTATCGGCATTTTTAGCAACAGCAACTCCACGTTGCTCTGAACCAATAATACTTCCTTTACCACGTCCGCCAGCATGTATTTGCGCTTTAACAACTACCCAATCGCTTCCGTATTGTTCTTTTAATTTAAGTGCAGCTGTATAAGCTTCATCTGCAGTTTCAGCTACTATGCCTTCTTGCACAGCAACTCCAAACGATTTTAAAATTTGTTTGGCTTGGTATTCGTGTATATTCATTTTATTTTAAATGATGATTGTTAATTGGGCACGAAAATAGCAGATATACTCAATTACACAATTAAAATATTTAGCATATTTTGTGTTAAATATTAGCTTTTATATCAAACAAAAAGCCATTCGTTTTAAAACGAATGGCTTTTTTATTTTTATTTAAATAATTTATTGCAAGGTCGTTGCAAGTAACTTCTTTATCTAATTGCTCCTTGAAATAAAGGATTGCTGAACATTTTAGCAAATTCCATATCACTTTTAGCCATATT
The DNA here is from genome assembly GCA_044338265.1 of Bacteroidia bacterium. Classification (GTDB taxonomy): domain Bacteria; phylum Bacteroidota; class Bacteroidia; order UKL13-3; family UKL13-3; genus JAAFJM01. Next base: position 1,733 of record JBIILW010000196.1, read on the forward strand.
TCTTACATCGCTGTTAGCGCCAATTGCTTTAATTAAGTTAGCAGCTACATCATCAGCATTGTTAGAACGAGCGGCAGCAACTGCTCTTAAATAATAATGATTCCATTTTAATTCATCAGGATTTAAACCATCAATTGTAGCTTTACAAGCAGCAGCATTTCCGTTTAACAAAAGTGCCAAGGCAGTATTAAAATCATTTATTTTACTGTTGGTAAATGATGAAACAGCTTCAACATAATTACCATTTTTAACAGCTAATAAACCTAAGTTATAACTTACGTCAGCACCTTTAGTTCCTGCCATGTTATAATATTTAATTGCTTCAGCATAGTTTCCTGTTAATTTATAAACAACACCATAATTAGCCAATAAAGTTGGATTTTCTGGACTTAAAACTAAAGCTTTATCTAAATTAGTTTTTGCAGCTGCAAAATCATTTTGTTGAATATTGGAAACTGCTAAGTTGTTATAACTTCTCCAATCCTCGCTATTAATAGCATTGTAAGCATTCAGAACTTCTTGTTTTTTAGTTAAATCAGTTGAAATGATAGCTAAATGAAACAATTCTTTTGGAGATAATTTATCGTACATACCATAAAAAGTAAGCAATTCCGCATCAGTTTTCATTGGGCTTGCACCTTTAATAATTAATTCCGATTTACGTAAACTTGGTAAAACGCTAACTTTTGCTTTTTCCCAAACTTTAGGAAAATTACGTCTTAATAAGCCTTCTCTTTCTTCGTCACTAATTCCTTTATTTCTTAACACTTCAAGAATTGCATCTTTTTCTTTATAATCACTTGAAATAATTGCTTTTTCGAAACCTAACCAATCCTCAGCACTGCTATAACCACGTGTAAAGTTCTCATCATTCACCTCAGTAAAACCTAGTTTTCTCAATTCTTTTTTGAAGAATTTGAAAGTAGATTCTTCTCTGCCTTTCGATAAATTTGTATTTCTATCTAATTCACCATCTGGAGAAGCATATGCATTGATTGCTATTCCTCTTGCTACAAAATTTGTATCAGCTTTTAACAAAATGCCTAATGCTTTTATTTGAGCTTTATTACTTAAGTTTTTACCTGCTGAAAATTTAGGATTAAATTTATCATTATCTAAAGGAAAATAGATATTGATTGATTTGTTTACTAATTCAACTTTGTAATCATCGCTAGTAAAAATTGTTTGATCGTTATTATTCAATAACAATGGAGTAACAATGGTACCTTCAGCTAATGCACCTACTGTAATAGGAACTTCTTTTCCTAATGCAGTAAATTTAGGCATTAATTGCGCACTTTTCATACTTGGTGTGTATGCAATTTTTGTACTGTATGATACTTTTCCACCCAATTTAGTGTCAACTGTTTCATCGGCACTGCCTTTAGCTTTTGTACCTTTTATGGTAGTTTCCTTCAAATTTATTACTGTTCCATCTTCACATTTTAAATATGGAGAAAATGTAACAATTGTTTTTGGATTGATAGATTTAGCAGGAACATTTGCTTTAATAGTAATTTCTACACTGTCACCTTTTAACTCCAATGGATTTGGAGAAACTGTGTAATTGTTTTTTGTGAAGTTGTTTTTTACGCTACATGCAGCAATTAAGCCAATGCAAGAAGCAGTAAAAATAACTTGTTTCATATGTCTCATATTATTTTATAGTTTTGTAGCAGCAATTATAATTATTTTCGTTCAAAAAAACTCAATTAAAATATTTATGTATTTAGTTAAAATAAAAGGAGTTGCAAAAATTCCAGATTATTTACAAATAAGAGATAACAACTTTACTCTTATTTGTTATACCCGAACCGATAGACCTGAAAAGGCCTTAGAGAAATGTGGACTTGGTTTAAAAATAGAAAAAATAAAAGAATTAATGAACAAAGTTCCATTTGGTCAGGTTACTCCATTTGAATTTTAAATTAAATAAATCATAAATAAAATTGTTAAATATGAACAAATCAGTAATTATAAACTTAAAAAACGTAAGTGTTTTTCAGCAAAATACTTTAATTCTTTCCAATGTAAACCTTGATATATTAGCATCAGAATTTATATATTTAATAGGTCAAACAGGAAGTGGTAAATCAACTTTGTTAAAAACAATTTATGCCGAACTATCTCTAAATAAAGGAGAAGGTAAAGTAGCTGGCTTTAATTTACATCAACTAAAAGCCAATCAAGTTCCATTTTTAAGAAGGAAAATTGGAATTGTATTTCAAGATTTTCAATTACTTACCGATAGAAGTGTTTATGAAAATTTATATTTTGTGTTACAAGCAACAGATTGGAAAAATAAAGCTGAAATGGATTCTAGAATCAATGAAGTTTTGGAAATGGTAAGTTTAGATACCAAAAGCTTTAAAATGCCTTTTGAATTAAGTGGTGGCGAACAACAACGATTAGTTATTGCAAGGGCATTATTAAATAAACCTGAAGTAATTTTAGCCGATGAACCAACGGGAAATTTAGATCCTGAAACTAGCAATGGAATTATGGAATTATTGCATAAAATTGCTAAAAGCGGAACCGCAATACTAATGGCTACTCATGATTACAGATTAATTTCTAAGTTTCCTGGAAGAATTATTAAATGTGAAAAAGGTTCAATTAATGAATTGGCTGTCATTGAAGAAAAATTAATGGGCAACTAATTAGCTTCTAGCGGCTGGCTTTCTATTGTTTATTATTTAATATTTCAATT
>JBIILW010000197.1:0-4434 GCA_044338265.1 Bacteroidia bacterium
GAGGCGGTCATAGCTATTACCAAAATCAGGAATTGATCATTGCACTTTCTGGTAGTTTTGATGTGGTGTTAGATGATGGCTTTGAAACTAAAAAATATACATTGAACAGATCGCATTTTGGATTATATGTACCCAATGGAATTTGGCGTCAATTAGAAAATTTTTCAACCAATTCATTGGCATTTATTGCCGCATCGCATGAATATGATGAAAAAGATTATTTGAGAAATTACGAAACTTTTAAAACATTTAAGGAGCGCTAAAATATGTCTACCATTTTTGATTGTTCTGTATTACAATTATCCAAAATACATAACCGTGCTGGGAATATTACTGTGGTTGAAAACTTCATTCACGTTCCTTTTTCTATTCAAAGAATTTATTATTTATACGATATTCCAGGTGGAGAATCTCGCGGAGCTCACGGACATAAAGAGTTAGAACAATTAATAATAGCTGCAAGTGGTAGTTTTGATGTAACGCTTGATGATGGCATTAATAAGAAAACTGTTCAGTTAAGTAGACCTTATTATGGATTAAATATAAAACCAGGAATTTGGCGCGATTTATCTAATTTTTCATCTGGTGCTATTTGCCTCGTTTTGGCATCATTGCCTTATGAAAACGAAGATTATATAAGGGATTACGAGGAGTTTATTCGTTTTAAAAAACAAAGTGCATTATTGAAATAAATTTATAAATTGCACCTTTTGTGACCTAATCATCTCAAACAATCAAATTTACCCCAAAAATGAATATTCCTTTTCTTGACTTAAAGAAAATAAATCTTACCTATCAACAAGCCTTTGAAAAAGCCTTTACCCGTGTTTTAACATCGGGTTGGTTTATCATGGGCAATGAAGTAACAGCATTTGAAAAAGAATATGCTCACTATTGCGAAGCCAAACATTGCATTGGCGTTGCCAATGGTTTAGATGCACTTATTTTAATTATTAGAGCCTATAAAGAATTGGGTGTTTTTAAAGATGGTGATGAAATTATAGTTCCTGCAAATACATATATAGCCAGTATTTTGGCCATTTCCGCCAATAATTTAGTACCAATTTTAGTAGAACCAAACGAATTAAGTTTCAATATCAATCCTGAATTGATTGAAAAACATATTTCAGCAAAAACAAAAGGCATTATTCCTGTTCATTTATATGGTCAAATGGCAGCTATGAACCCAATCAATGCCATTGCCGAAAAATATCATTTAAAAGTAATTGAAGATGCAGCCCAATCGCATGGCGCCTTATATGAAAACAAAAAATCAGGATCAGTTGGACATGCAGCCGGACATAGTTTTTACCCAGGTAAAAACTTAGGTGCTTTAGGCGATGGCGGTGCAATTACTACCAATGACGATGAATTAGCGGAGGTAATAAGCGCGCTAAGAAATTATGGTTCACATAAAAAATATGAAAATATTTACAAAGGAACCAATAGCAGATTAGATGAATTACAAGCAGCTTTTTTACGCATCAAACTAGCTCAATTAGATGCTGACAATTTAAAAAGAAACCATGTTGCCAATAAATATTTAGCTCAAATCAAAAATCCGTTGGTTCAATTACCAAGTATAGATGCAAATAACAAACATGTTTGGCATTTATTTGTGGTGCGAGTAAAGAACAGAAGTGAGTTTCAATCATTTTTATTAGCACACGGAATTCAAACGGTCATTCATTATCCAATTGCGCCAAATCATCAAATAGCATACAAAGAATTAGCTGAGTTGAAATTTCCAATTACCGAAAAAATTCATCAGGAAGTAATTAGTTTACCCATTAGTCAAGTAATGACTGAGGAGGAAGTAAATGAAGTGATTAGAGTAGTTAATTTATTTACATCATAGCCTTTTTGAAAAGATTTTTTAGAAAAATACGTTCATCGGAACTCATCAACGTTTCTGTTTTTACAGGAGCTGCTACTGTTGTAAAATTATTTACCGCATTTTTTACTGCAAAAATAATAGCCATTCATTTAGGACCAGAAGGTTTGGGTTTATTAGGGCAATTAAGTAGTTTTATTTCCATTGCATTGGTGCTTTCTACCGGTGCAGTAACAAACGGAGTTATTAAGTATTTGGCAGAATATAAAAACGATGCGTTCAAACAAAAAAAAATCATTAAAGCAGCTGTAGTCATTACTTTATTTTGTTCAACTATAATTAGTTTAACTGTAATACTATTTGCTTCATTTTGGGCCAAAATACTTTTTAAAGACCATGCGGAGAATTATTTATCCATTTTAACTATTTTTGGATTTACCATTTTTTTTTATGCCAGTTATTCTTTATTTATTGCCATTTTAAATGGACTCAAAGAATTTAGAAAATATAATTATATTGGAATTTGGTCAAGTTTAATTGGACTTGCATTTTCTATTATTCTAGTAATTTATGCGGGAGTATATGGTGCGTTATTAGCGGCAATTACTTACCAATCAATTGTTTTTATAATCATTATTTTTTATAAAAGTAAAATAGAATTGGTAAAATGGAAACATATAAAAGACATCAATATTCAGCAAGCTGATTTTGTTAATTTATCAAAGTTTTCATTGATGGCCATAGTAAGTGCGGCAACTGTTCCCGTTTCACAAATTATAATTAGAAACTATTTATTAAACGAAATAGATGCAGAAACGGTGGGATATTATGAAGGAATTAACAGACTTTCCAATTTATATTTAACAGTTATTACCACCACTTTATCTATTTATTATTTACCAAAATTGTCGGAAATAACCAATAACAAATTGCTTAAAAAAGAAATTTTTAAAGGTTATAAAATTATTCTTCCGGCTACATTTATCATATTAGTTTTAGTTTTTTTATTCAAAAATTTGGTAATAAACATTGTATTTAGTCAAAAATTTGAACTGATGGAAGCGTATTTTTTACCACAATTAATAGGCGATTTCTTTAAAATTGCAAGTTGGTTGCTTGCATTTCAAATGATTGCGAAAGCAATGACCAAAATATTTATCATTTCTGAAATATTTTTCTCAACTTTGTTAGTAATACTAACTATGAGTTTAATAAATTTGTACGGGGGAATTGGGTCAGTGTATGCATACGCAATAAACTATTTCATCTATTTTATTTCGATGCTAATAATATTCAATAGAACAATATATGATAGAAAAAAATGAGAGCGCGCTTGTTAGCATAATTTGTATTTGTTGGAATCACGAAAATTACATTGAGCAATGTTTAAATTCTCTTACAGTACAAACTTATGAGAACATTGAAATCATTTTTATAGATAACCTCTCTACAGATCAATCATTTGAAATAGCAAATCAATTACTTTCTGAGTCTAAAATTCCATTTTCAATCATTAAAAGAACTTCCAACTTTGGTGTTTCTAGTAATATAAACTTTGCTGTTAATTTATGCAAAGGAAAATATATCATGTCCATTTCGACCGATGATTGGTTAACACCCGATAGCATTGCAAAAAAAGTAGCCTATTTAGAAGAAAATCCTCAGTTTGCAATGGTTTCGAGTAATGGCTATATATTTAATCAAAACATCAATGAAACAGCTCCATATATTGAAAATCGTGCTAAAACAGGATATTTATTCCATGATTTATTAAAAGAGAATTTTATTTTTGCCATTGGTGTACTTATCAAACTTTCTGTAATAAAAGAAGTGGGACTTTATGATGAAGAATGTCCGATAGAAGATTGGAGCATGTGGATTAAAATATCGAAGGATCATGAAATAGGATTTATACCTGATCAATTAGCTTATTACAGAAAACATGGTAATAATTTTTCTGGAAATTTCAAAAAGATGAAAGCCTCGGAATTAATATTATTGAATAATTATTTGGAGTATCCAGAAGCTGAGTTAGGCAAAAAAAATGCTCGATATAGATATTATCGTTATACCATTTTAGGTTACCTTTCGAAGATTCCATTTTACTATCCAGCAAAAAAAATATTTTGGAATATACATGCCAAATTATCTTAATTTTATAAATGGATTCAACTATAAAAGTATCCTTATTAATTCCCTGCTATAATGTATCAGCATTTTTAGATGATGCCATTTATACTATTACCAATCAAAGCTATAAAAATTTAGAAATCGTTTTAATTAATGATGGTTCAACAGACAATACTTTTGAAAAACTAAAAAAATTAGCGAGTGAAGATCCAAGAATAGTATTAGTGAATAATGAACAGAACATTGGTTTAATCAAATCGTTGAACAAAGGAATTAATTATTGCACTGGAACTTATATAGAGCGATTTGATGCGGATGATTTGATTGGATTAGATAGAATAGAAAAGCAAATTGAAATTATCAGTAAAAATCCAACCATAGACTTGATTACTTCTTATGCTAATTATATTACTCCAAACGGTAAGTTTCACAGTAAAGCAGCATCTTTTTACTGTAATTCGTTACATTCT
>JBIILW010000198.1:0-4410 GCA_044338265.1 Bacteroidia bacterium
GTCTGGTTTTATTTTTTTTGTTTGTTCAATGGCTTCAATTCCATTGTTTGCCAAAAAAACATCGTAACCTTCCTTTTTTAAATTATACTCAATAAATTCTTGGATGTCTTTTTCATCATCTACAACTAGAATTTTGTATTGGCTTTTATTTTTCATTTCTAAAAACTATTTAAATATAATTATACCGCAAAAGTAATAAGTAAAACGTTATGTAATTGTTAACTTAATAACATAAAATAATTATTTCATAATAATTTGTTTATAATCAACTGCATATCCGGTAAACGAACCTATAGCTCCATTAATATTTGAACTTACAGTTCCAGGCGTTGCAAATGGTCCTCCATTATTATCCGCTTTTCCAAATGATTGCCAAAACAAATACTCTTTTCTACCAATGTGTGATAAGTATAAATTTAAGGTATCGCCTTGGTTAAATGGTCTAAAAAAAGTGTAAGGAATTTTACCATTATTTAATACTTCATCATCAAAAGTCCTATACGATTTACAGGCACCCCAACCATATAAAATTGAATCAGGACTTACATTTACAGCTAACCTGTAATTGTTCCGTTCAGGGCCATCGTAAAACCAAAATTTCACATATGATTTACCCAATGAATCGCTACCATTTTTTGGTTCAATAAAATACTCAAAACTATCAATTGGAATTACTTTCGGAATAAAGGTTTTTGCTGTAATGATTGTTGTTCCATTTCCAATTGAAATATCTAGTTTATAAGCAGTACTTGAATTTCCAATTAACTGAACTGGATTCATATAGACACCAGAAAATGGTCCTAAAATACTATCTAATGCAGGTATTATTTTCGCAATGGTATCTACTGAGTAAAGTCTAATTCTATTTGCTGTATTGTAAAAAGTATCTAACCCAATAATGATTCCCGGTGTAATATAAACTTCCGCATTCTTTACTCCATTTAACGACAAATCGGGTTTAAAATAATCGATAGTTGTACTTATAAACACATAGTTCAATAATGGAAATCTGCTATTAATACTTGCTTCAACAACGTATTGCATAGCGCTAGGCGGAACAGTAATTGAAATTTCTTTCTCACATGAAAAAAAAGTAATAAGCAATAAAATGGGTATCAATAAATTTTTCATTTTCAATATTTTTAAAATTTAAAATTCCAAGCTATAGATGGCAATATTGGGAACAAATATACCATATAAGCCTTCACTTCTAATTTATCCAAATCGGGGTAAAAATAAATAAAATAAGGATTTGCCCTATTGTAAATATTATAAATACTAAAATTCCAAGCGCTTTCCCATGTTGAAGTTTTTTTATGCATATAAGTTAAACTTATATCCGCACGGTGGTAATCTGGTAATCGAAATGAATTTATTTTATCGTATAAATCTATAAAAGTAAACTTAGGTTCATTCGTTATTGCATCGTAACCAATTCTATAAGGATAACGTGCTACTGGCAATGTAACAGCATTTCCGGTTCCATAAACAAATACAAAAGTGCCTGTCCATTTTTTATTAAATGTATAACTTAATACCAACGACATATCATGTGTTCTATCATACCTAAAAAAATAGGCTTGACCGTAGTTTAATTGATCAAACTGCCTGTATGCTCTGCTCCATGTATAACCAATCCAACCATTTAAACGACCCACTTTTTTCTTTAAAAACAATTCTAATCCATAAGCTTCACCTTGTCCAAAAACCATTTCTTTTTCTAAATTAGCATTGAAAAATAATTGTGAAAATGGTTTGAATTCTATTTGATTCAGCATTTTTTTATAATAAGTTTCAGCGCTTGCCTCGTATCTATTATTTCTAAAATTCCTAAAATATCCAATTGCCACTTGCTGCGCTTCTTGTGGTTTTACCAATGCCGAACTTGGCACCCATAAATCTACTGGAAACTGAGCTCCACTTGTAGTTGCCAAATGTATAAATTGGTATGTTAATGTGTAAGAAGCTTTGATTGAAGATTCTTCCGAAAGTAAATAATTTACATTTAGTCGTGGTTCTAACCTTGGATAAAATGCCATGCTTTCATTGATTCCATATTTTTTCACTACGCCAGTTTTTTGATTATCACTGTCAAATTCAGGCTGTTCATAAGGTCCAACTCTGTTAAATGCCACTGCTCGTAAACCCGCATTTACAGCCCACCTTTGCGAAATTTGCCATTCATCTAACGCATAAATTGCAAACTCATGTGCGTATTGTTTACTAATTTCTTGATCTATATTAATGCTTCCAATGGCACCACTTGCTATGCCTGGAGTAAATGTATGAAAGATGTAATTCATACCAAATTTAACCAAATGTTTATCGGCTGCGTACCAAGTAAAATCCGATTTGATATTCCAATCATTTAAACCCGAACGAACATTAAATCCATTTGATCCAAATTTAAAATCATTGAACAAATCATATCGATTATAAATGAATGAGGTATTACTAAATAGCTTTGGTTTAAACACATGATTCCACCTTAAAGTAGCAGTAGCATTTCCCCATCCAAAATTTAAGTTTACATTTTTATTAATTGGGCTTTGAAAATCTAAAATATCTCTTCCAAAATAACCGGACAAATACAATTTATCTTTTGCTCCTAATTGCCAATTCATTTTTAAATTTAAATCGTAAAAATAATAAGCATTTCCCTGAGCAGTTTTAGGTAAAAAAGGTTGAGCTAAAACATCAATATAAGTTCTACGAAAAGCAATTAAAAAACTACTTTTATTCTTTTTCATTGGCCCTTCCGCACAAAACCTCGAGGCTATTAATCCCACTCCTCCATTATATTCAAACTTTTGATTATTGCCTTCTCGCATATTTACACTTAAAATAGACGAAAGCCTTCCGCCATAATTTGCAGGCATTCCACCTTTTATTACTTCTAAGTTTTTAACTGCATCGGTATTAAAAACAGAAAGAAAACCAAACAAATGCGAAGGATTATAAACTACTGCTTCATCCATTAATATGAGGTTTTGATCAGGTCCGCCACCTCTCACATAAAAACCTGTTCCTCCTTCACCACCACTTTTTATGCCTGGCAAAAGTGTAATGGCTTTTAAAATATCAGGCTCTCCAAAAACAACTGGTAATTGCTTTACTTTTTCACCGCTCAACTCCACCCTACTCATTTCGGTACTTCGCACGTTTTTATCCTCACGTTCACCTTTTATTACCACTTCTTTACCAATAGTAGATTTTGGAGCTAATTTTAAATTTACACTCACATTTTTGTCCAAATTTATTTTGATGTTTCTACTTTGAAAACCTAAATAACTAATGGCAATGGTATATTTTCCTGTTGGAAGATTTAAAGCAAAATATCCATAAGTATTTGTTGAAACAGCTTTGTTGGTTTCTAATACCTTTACCAAAGCGCCAATTAAAGTTTCACCGCTCGAACTATCTCTTAATTCTCCACTTAAAGTAAATTTATTTTGTGCATATGTATTAACACAAAGTATTACTAATAGGAAAATAAATGTAAAATGCTTGATCATAGTTTAAATGTATGGGCCAAAGATTATTAAATTTAAACCAATTTTAAAATATTAAGTTTTGAATGGTGAGAATTTTATAAAATAAAAAGTGATTTGGTTCAAAAAAATTGAATAAAAAACAAATATTTGTGTCAAATAATTATAAAAATATGGCAAATACATTTTCACAAATTTACATACAAGTAATTTTTGCAGTTAAAGGAAGAGAAAACCTAATAAGTAAAAGTTGGAAAGACGAATTATTTAAATACATAACAGGAATTTGTATTAATAAAAATCAAAAATTGATTGCTATCAATGGCGTTCAAGATCATGTTCATATATTAATTGGTTTAAAGCCTTCTATGTCATTATCCGACTTGATACAAGATATTAAAGCTAATTCAAGCAGGTTTATTAATGAAAAAAAATGGGTGAAAGGAAAGTTTAATTGGCAAGAAGGTTTTGGGGCTTTTTCATATTCTCATTCACAATTGAAAGATGTAATTAAATATATAGAAAACCAAGAAATTCATCATTCAAAGAAATCATTTAAGTTGGAATATTTGGATTTTTTGCAAAAATTTGAAGTGCCATTTGATGAACAATATTTATTTGAATGGATAGAAGACTAGTTGGTTGTTTTGTCAATTCAATTATGTCGTTCCTACGGAACTATTTTGTTTATATCTTTCATCTTTCTATAAATATTACGTGCCTCTGGCACTAAAAATAAATTACAGTGCCAGAGGCACGATATATTTATAATAAAAGTTAAGCGAATTAAATTGAGTTCCGTAGGAACGACATCCTAATCCATCGAAAGAAAATCCCATTTGATGGTTGAAAAAATATCTAAATTAATATTAATCATTCGATAATGTCGTTCCTACGGAACTATTTTGTTTTTATCATT
>JBIILW010000199.1:0-4398 GCA_044338265.1 Bacteroidia bacterium
TTTGAGGTTTCCATTGATAGCATGAAAACTTGGACTTATACCACAAGAAACGACAGCAGTATTTTATTAATTATTCAGCAAGGAAGCGATACCGCTGATATTGATATTTTTGTAAGAGCAATAGACAATAATGGACAAAAAGATTTAACACCAGCTAGTTTAGCCTATCCGGTAAGGAACTCTGCTCCTACTATTTACATGACAAATATTGCAGGTAAAAAACCTACGGTTTCGTTCCCAGCAGTTCACTTTTTTTGGACAGCAAATGATGCGGATGGTATACAAGATATCAACGGTTTTGATGTGTTTTTAAATGATACAAATAATTCAGCTTATACACTTTCTAATTCGGTATTAGACGTTACCATTCAAGCAGACACAAGCTTTACAGGCGACTGTTTTGTATATGCTGGTATTAAAACAAATGCATTAAATTTAAAAATAAAAGGGTTGAAATACGACTCCATGAATTATTTTTACGTAAGGGCATTTGACAAAGCTGGCTTGCGTTCAAAATTTACTAAAGATTCTATTTTCATCAAAAAACCTAAATCAAAAACGCTTTTTATAAATGCTTATTTAACTTCACGTAATGCCCCTCAAAATTTTATTTCCACAAGAATTTCATCGTTTGTTCCAACTTATGATTTAATGCTTATAAACGATTACAACACTTTGCTTTCAACATATACCGAGCAAGCCCCAGATGTATTAACACAAGCACGCATATTTTCGTTTTTCAATAAAATTATTTGGATAAGCGATGAAGGAGCCACTTCCAACACATTGGCATTGGCGCAACAATCTACCGATTTATTTTTTGAAAATGGTGGTCGCATGTTTATGATGTGTAACTTTGGTTCAGATATTCAAAATGAATCGGAATATTTTGGATTTACACCTATTCAAAAACTAGCAAGCGATCCAAGTGGATTGGCCATAAGGATGAATGTAAATGATTTGGTAACTCCTTTTGATAATAGTTGGCCAACCTTAAAATGCAATACAATTATTTCGAGTGCAAGACCGTTTTATACCCAAACCGCATCAAGTGGAACCAGTAATTATGATTCACTTTACAACGCAAGTTTAATTACGCTTGGTACTTCAGGTGTAAATCCTTGGTTGGGTCAATCAAATGTGATTTCAAAGCGCATTTCGTTAAAATATAATAGAACAGTTTTGGTTTTTATGAGTTTGCCTATTCAAAACTTAAATGGAAATAGCAATGCTAACCTCTTTTTAGAAAAGGTTTTAAAAACAGAATTGGGATTTTAAATCATGAAAAATATCGTAATTTTTGCATCGGGAAGCGGCAGTAATGCTGAAAACATTGCAAATTATTTTAAGGACAGTAAATCCGTAAAAATTACTGCAGTTTTTACTAATAACGCCAATGCTGGAGTAATTAGCAAAATGGAAAAAATTGGAATTCCTTGTGTAGTTTTTACTAATGAAGATTTTAAAAGTAGAGAGTATTTTACGATTAAATTATACCAATATCGTCCCGATTTAATTGTGCTTGCAGGATTTTTATGGTTAATCCCAAATTACTTAGTTAATGCTTATCCCAATAAAATTATTAATATTCATCCTGCTTTATTGCCAAAATTTGGCGGAAAAGGAATGTACGGAATGCATGTGCATGAAGCTGTAAAAGCTGCAAATGAAAGCGAAACTGGAATCACCATTCATTATGTAAATACAAAATTTGATGATGGTAAAATTATATTTCAAGCTAAAACCCTACTCACAGAACAAGATACTCCTGAAACCATTGCTCAAAAAATTCATAAGTTGGAAATGGAAAATTTCCCTGTAGAAATTGAGCGAATTTTGAATTAAAGTTAACACTAAGTTTTTTCTACTAATTTAACTTTGTCAAAGTAAAAAAACTTTGACAAATTGCGGGAACGAAACTTTGTCAAAGTTCAAGACTTTGACAAAGCAAAAAACAGTGATAAAGGAAACTTCCTTTAACTAATAAACTTTGACAAAGTTATAAAATAGAAATAAGGTAGATCCAATAACTATCAAACTTTGTCAAAGTAAAAAAACTTTGACAAAGTGACCCAATATATTTCCAAATTTATAAACTTTTAATTAATTTTGATATATCAAAATCAATTAATTATGAACTTAAATGCACCATTATTACCCGAAACCTTTTATCATATTTATAATAGAGGTATAAATGGTGAAGATTTATTCAAGCAAGAACGTAATTACAATTATTTTTTAAGTAGATATAATAATTACCTTGAACCAGTAGTAGAAACATATGCTTATTGCCTTTTGAAAAATCATTTTCATTTATTAATCAAGGTAAAAGATAATGATACTTTAAATAATTTTTATTCTGAACAAAGTAGAAATAAAGAAATAAAGCAAGGTTTACATAATCCTGATTTTATTGTGAGTAAACAGTTTGCTAAGCTCTTTAGTAGTTATACTCAAAGTGTCAATATTGCTAACAATCGAACTGGTTCTTTAGTTGAAACGCCTTTTAAACGCATTGAAGTAAAAAGTGAAACATACCTTACCAATCTTATTTGGTATATTCATCATAACCCACAAAAACACGGTTTTGTAAATGATTTTAGAGACTATCCTCACTCATCTTATCAAGCACATTTAAATAGTGGAATCACCAGACTAAAAAGGAAAGAAGTAATTGAATGGTTTGGAAATTCCGCTGATTTTAAAAGTTTTCATAATGAAATCCAAAACGAAAAGAACATCAATAATTTAACCATTGAGTTTTAAGTGCGGGAACAAACTTTGTCAAAGTTCAAGACTTTGACAAAGTTAAAAAACAGTGATAAGGTGAACTCCTATCAGAACAAACTTTGTCAATGTAAAAAAACTTTGTCAAAGTAGCTTAATCCTCACAATGATAATTTTCGTCAATTTGACTTACTTTATGTTCAGCTTTTTCGCCTGCTTGTTTGGCGGCTATCATTTTATTGATTAAGCGTTGGCGTTCGGTTTTTATGGTTATTCTTAAAGCTTCATCTTGGGTTATGCTATAATAACAAATACCATCAACAAAAGTCATTTCGGGTTTGGCATAAATACTTAATGGATTGTTATTCCAAAGCACTAAATCGGCATCTTTACCTGCTTTTATACTTCCTAATTTATTATCCAAATGAAGCATTTTTGCTGGATTTAAAGTCACCATTTTCCAAGCATCTTCTTCGCTAATATTTCCGTATTTTATAATTTTAGCTGCTTCTTGGTTTAGCCTACGTCCCATTTCAGCATCATCGCTATTAATCGCAACATTTAAACCCATTTTTTGCATGATGGCAGCGTTATGAGGAATGGCATCTATTACTTCGTATTTATAAGCCCACCAATCGGCAAAAGTACTGGCACTTACGCCATGCGCTTTCATTTTATCGGCTACTTTATATCCTTCTAAAATATGCGTAAATGTATTCACTTTAAAACCCATGCTATCGCCCACATGCATGAGCATATTTATTTCACTTTGCACATAACTATGGCAACTGATAAAGCGTTTTTTATTCAATATTTCAAGCACTGCTTCTAGCTCCAAATCCTTGCGAGTAAAAGCAGCATTTTGTTTCAAATTCTTTTCATATTCTTTGGCCCTAATGAACTCATCGTACATAATTTGTTCAACGCCCATGCGGGTTTGCGGATAACGATTGGTTTCATTTCCCCAATTACTTTGTTTTACATTTTCACCTAAAGCAAATTTGATAAAACCATCCGCACCTTCAATTTTCATTTTTTCAGGTGCTACTCCCCAACGTAATTTTATCAATGCACTTTGTCCGCCAATTGGGTTGCACGAGCCGTGCAATAACTGCGCTGAAGTTACTCCGCCTGCCAACTGACGATAAATATTAATATCTTCACTGTAAACTACATCACCAATGCTAACCTCTGCGGTAACCGCTTGCGAACATTCATTCACTCCACGTGTAATGGCAATATGTGAGTGTTCATCAATAATTCCATTGGTTAAATGTTTGCCAGTTGCGTCAACGATTTTTGCATTTGCTAACGATAAATTTTTGCCAATGGCAACAATTTTTCCGTTACTAATTGCCACATCAGTTTCTGTTAAAATTCCTTCTTTTTCATTGCTCCAAACAGAAGCATTTTTAAAAATAATGGTTTCTGCATTTGGTTTAGTTTTCCATCCATAATCGGTAAATGGATAAGTAATATCGCCTAAAACAATGCTTGGAATAGAATCAGTTTTCTTTTTTTCTTCTTTAATTTTCTCCAACCAACTGGCTTTAAAACTTGCAAAACTTCCATCTAATAATTGCGCTTGTCCAACTAAGTCTTTCACTTGGTTGGTGTCATTTATATTTTCTGTTTTATCAATCCAACAATTAACTCTAATGTTTTCCGTTG
>JBIILW010000200.1:0-4392 GCA_044338265.1 Bacteroidia bacterium
CATAATTAAATTAATAAATACAATCCATAATGGAGTTAAGGCACAAATAAGTGCTGCTAATCCACTGTCCACGTATTGCATTCCCCAACTAATAATCCCATTTCCACCCACTAACATCAAAGCACCATTGACGCTAAATTGCTTAAATTGTTGAATACTTGGAATGGGTAGTTTTTTGAAAAATATAAAGTAACCGCAAATTAATATGCCAGCAATGGTATGCCTGAATGCAGCCAATAAAAAAGGAGGAAATAAATGTATTCCATCGCTATTAATTCCTATGCGTATAGCTAAAAAAGTAGTTCCCCAAAAAATGGCTACTGCTACAAATGCTAAGTATGCCTTTAAATTTGGATTTTTTAACACTAAAATTGGTAATAAGGACTGATCATGGCATAAACAATAACTCCAGTTACTGTAACATAAAGCCAAATTGGATAGGTAAATCTTACAATTTTTTTATGTTTTTCCACGTTCATTTGTAAGCCATAGTAAAAAGATAAAAGTATTAATGGCAACACGCAGGCAGCTAAAATAATATGACTAATTAAAATAGTTAAATAAATACCTCTCATAGAATTTTCAGCGGGAAAAGAAGTTTCGTTTGCCATCCAATGATACATAATGTAGCTTATTAAAAACAACGATGATAAACCAAATGCAGTTAAATTAATGGCTTTGTGTGCCGCAATATTTTTTTGCTTTATAAAATATAATGACAGTAATAAAAGAACACTACATGTTCCATTTATGAATGCATTTAACTTAGGTAAATACATCACCCAATTTGGCATTATTTCAGGCCTAGGAAGTATTTTTCTGTTTAAAATAACTACAGCTACTAAAACTACAATTGATAGAATTGTTACTATTTTAAAAACTAATTTGTCTTGTTTATTTTGGTTCGTGGTATTCATATAAAAGCACTTTTAATTCGTCTCCTAATCTCTTTATATCATTCAAATCAAGGCCATTATAAACACCCCTTATGTGACGAGATTTATCTATTAATATAACTTGTTGGCTATGGTCTATTGTTTTATCTTCTATAGAAACAGGAAGCAAAAATCCTTGGCCAATTTTAAATAAATTTTCTTTATCTGTTCTGCAAAAATGCCAAATCTTTTTATCAGCATTCATTTTCTTTGCATAATCAGCAAGTACTTGAGTTGAATCGTTATCTGGATCAACAGTAAATGAAATCAATTTTACCTCACTCCATTCTTTTGCTTTTTCGTAAAATACCGAAATGTTTCCATTCATTTTAGGACAAACATCTTTGCAGCTGGCAAAGAAAAAGTTTGCAATAACAATATTATCCGAAAGCATTTTAGAATTCAGCTCTTTTCCAGTTTGGTCGGTTACTGAAAATTCAGGTACTTGATAAAAAATAGTATCTTTTATATCGGCACCATTAGGCTCTATTCTTTCACCCAAATGAGGTAAATGCTTGTAGTTTTGTTTACTGGCTCTCAGCAAAAAAAAGAAAGCAACTGGAAATACTAATAATCCAGTTGCTACCCAAAATGATTTTCTTTTCATTATTTATATTAACTAAAAAACTTGAATAAAGTTTTTTTAAAATAGTCGTGAGTCAAATGTATAACCTGCTTCAGTTAATGCCAACCAAATTAAAAAGCAAATAAATAGCATTGGTAAAATAATTATTGAAATTAAAAATTTGCGTTCAAATTTCATGTGCATAAATACAGAAACAATATAAAATGCTTTTACTATTCCTAAAAATACAAATAATATATTTTTATAAATAGAATGGCTTGATAGTAAAGCAAAATATAAAGCAATATCTACTACTGTTAAAACTAGTAATACATAAAATGTATTCCAAATTTGCTTTTTCATGTTAGCGGGCGACTCTGTATGTTCTAAATGTTCTATGTGATCCATGGTAATTTTTTTTATTTTTTAAATGAATAAATTGTCTTGATTTCTCTAAGTTGAAAATTATATTAAATAGAAGAATGTAAATACAAACACCCAAACTAAATCAACAAAATGCCAGTATAAACCTACTTTTTCAACCATTTCATAATGACCTCTTTTTTCGTAAGTGTCGTTCACTACATTGATATAAATAATAATATTTAATATTACACCCGACAAAACGTGAGTTCCGTGAAAACCAGTAACAATAAAAAACAAAGCGGCAAAAGCTGTTGGTCCAAAGGGATTGTTTTGCAAACTAGCACCCTCAGTTATTAAATTAGTCCACTCCCATGCTTGACAGCCTAAGAAAGCAGCACCACCAATAATGGTCCAAAGCATATATTTCTCTACTTCTTTTTTAGCCATTCTATGTCCAGCTTCTACAGCTAAAACCATAGTTACTGAACTAAAAATTAATATGAAAGTCATTAAACTTACAAACATCAACGGTAAGTGAATGCCATGTAAAAATGGAAAGTGATTAAAAACTAATTCAGGCGAAGGCCAACGTTCAACAACGAACAAGCCCGCTTTTTGCATTTCTTCTGTAAATGTATGAGAAAGATGAGCGAATGGTTTAACAATTTCATTGGGTAATGAAGTAGTAAAAGTAAATCTTACAAAACCATAGGCAACAAGTAATGATGAAAAAGTAAATGCATCTGAAAGTAGAAAAATCCACATCATCAATTTACCATAACTAATACTTAATGGTGATTTTCCTCCACCCCATGTTTGTTTGTTGTCGGTACTTAAAGTAGCTGTATTTGACATTGTTTTATTATTTATTTGTTTCTTAGTTTATAATTTTTGTTATCTGTTTAAAAATAAAAATAGGTAAAGGTAAATCCAAAGAATTCCAACAAAATGCCAATAAGTATTACACATGGCAATACCTCTGATGGATTTTTTGTGTACTTTGAATCTAAATGTTTGTATTAAAATAGTGAGTAAATAAAATATTCCAATAATTACATGTAATACGTGAACACCAGTAATAGCATATACAAATGAGCCACTTGGATTTGCAAATCCAAAATAGATGGAATTATATACCATTTGATTCCAACCCCAATATTGCATGATAATAAATAAAATTCCTAATGCTAAAGCAGCTGTTAGTCCTGCTTTAGTTTTATTTAATTCATCTTTTTTTGCCGATAAATAAGCCCATTGCATAAAAATACTACTTAAAACAATAACGCCAGTGTTTAACATAAACATTGTTGGTAAATTAAATACCACCCATTCTCCTTCTCCTCGTCTTACTATATAACCGCTCGTAAATCCTGCAAATAGCATAATGCTACTCACAATAAGTAACCATAAAACAAAAGTTTTAGGTTCTACCCCTGGTTCACGTTCGTCTATTATTTTTTTGTCCATTGATTGAATCATTTAAATTTTATCTATCAAGTAAAAAAGTTGAACAATAGGAAGATAAATAATTGCTGCAATCATTAGTTTCTTGGCATCTGCTAATTCGCAACTTTTATACAATTTATAAGCATAAAAACTAAAGTAAAATGCGCCAAATACTGCAACCACAGCTGCTACCACTCCCGAAATATTAAATACGGTAGGTAATATTCCAACTGGAATTAATACCAATGAAAATAACAAGCATTGGAAAGCAGTTTTTCTAGTTCTTCCTGGATTAAACGGTAACATTTTAAATCCTGCTCTTTTATAATCGTCTTCTAAAATCCAAGCAATGCTCCAAAAATGTGGAAACTGCCAAACAAATTGAACGGTGAATAATACAATTGCTGCAATATCAATTTTGCCGGTGTATGCTACCCAACCTAACATGGTAGGTAAAGCTCCTGGAAATGCGCCTACAAATACTGAAATGGGTGTTACTCTTTTTAATGGTGTATATAAAAAAGCGTAACTTAATAATGAAACCAAAGCCAATAATCCACTTAATTGATTTAAATAAAAGCCAATTAAAAACACACCAACTAAGCCCATTAAAAACGAACTAATTCCTGCCTCAGTAACGCTCATTCTACCAGTAGAAACAGGTCTATTGGCAGTTCTAGTCATTAGCTTATCGTAATCTTTTTCAATAATTTGATTGATTCCGTTTGCCGAACCAGTAACTAATAAACCTGCAGTTGCTAAAATAAAAACTTCAAACCAGTTTACTCTTCCTTGTGCCGCTGTTAAATAAGTTATTACCGAACTAAAAACCACCAAACTACTCAACCTAATTTTTATTAGTTGCATGTAGTCACTCACTTTTTGTTTCCAAAAACCAGTGTTTTCAATTGTTATATTTTGTTCTAAATTACTCAATTTTTTTTATCAATTACTGTCCCTATTTAAAGAGATTGTTTTATTAAATATCAAAATGGCTGCAAAAATTTGCAATCCTGCAATGATGCTTCCTACTGTTAAATGGATAGAAGTTACTTGTTTTGGAAAACCCATGTTTACCAA
>JBIILW010000364.1:0-4366 GCA_044338265.1 Bacteroidia bacterium
ATATTATTGAAATTCAAATGTATAAATATATTTCAAAACACAATGTCATATTTTTGAGTAACAAAAGAGGTTTTTAAACAAGATAATTTAGCTAAAGTTTGCAGATTTTCTTTGTGCGGGATTTCAGCAAAAACGTTGATTGAAACCAAAAAACCAGTGCTGTTATTTTCGCGCAATTTTATCTTTGAATGATAAGTTTTTGACTTTCTGCGCTTTCTTCATGTTTAATTTCAACAACATAAACTCCGTTACCTAAACCCTCCACATTCAATTGTTGGTTGGATTTATTCAGTTGCTCTGATTTTACCAAAGCCCCAACTACATTATAAACATTTATAAATATAATATTATTACCTATGTAGGCTGTATTTAATGTAACAAAATCTGAGGCAGGATTTGGATAAAGTTTTGTCTGTTTGTTTAGCGTTAATTCATTCAAACTTACTGGGGCAAACACAACTTCTACAATGCTATCATTTGAGCATCCATTGGCATTATAGGTTTGTAATTTAACCAAATATTTGCCCGCTTTTGTATATTGATGGACAGGTGTTTTTTTGTTTGAAAAACTACTATCTCCAAAACTCCAACTATAATTTGTTAAGGCAGTATCGGTTGGCAAAAAATAAAAGGTATCGTTTAATAAAACAAAGGTAAAGCTTGCATGCGGCAATGCAAACACATTCATTTTAATGCTTATTGGACTTGCGCTGCAACCTTCGTTGCCTATATAAGGCCATAACACAAACTCTTGTGTTGCTGAGTTGCTGTTTTGTAAAAACAAGGTTTGTTTCAATACCACACCACTGTCAGCTTTAGTACCGGTAATTTGGTTGTTCTGAATCGGGTTCCAATAAAATCTAGCTTGCGGAGTTGATTGAATGCTATCGCTAAAAGGTATACCACTGCATGTTTTATATAAAGTATCATTTAAGTTCAAAGTATTAGAAGTAGTGCTTACTGAAATTGTGATTGATTTTGGTTCGCTTCCACACTGGGCATCGGCTAATACATGTTTTACCAAATATTCTTGGCTACCAGTTGTTGTTCCACTGTTGGTGAGTGTTTGAAAAATGCCTGTTTTAGATTGTAGCATGGTTGTAGCTCCAATAATATTGCCTGTTTTTGCACCTAATGTCCATATAAAAACTCCAGGGTAATCTGTAGTTGGAATTAGGTTGGTATTGCTGCCATTACAAATTAATTTATTGGTTGGCCCAATAATTTTTGGTGTGGGAGCTACATAAAGTTTAAGCGGTAAACTATCACTAATGCAACTACCTGTTACGGTAGTGAGCTTTATTAAATAATTAACAAAACCATAAGTGGTGGTGCTGTTGTTTATTAACGATTGACGCATCACAAAACCAGTTCCGCTTTGCGCTCCAACTACTCCTTGTGATTGAATTTGAGTCCATACAATATTGCTATAAACGGAGTTTTGAAAATACACTTGTTCGTTCACAAGGCCACTGCAAATGGTATCTCCCGCAAAACTGCTAATGATTGGAAGCGCCCTAACTGTAATGGTAAAATTAACTGGGTTGCTTTTACAACCTCCTACATTAGAAATTGCTTCAACAGCATAAACCGCAGTGCCATTTGTAACATTGCTTGCATTCAATAATTTAATGAGCATGGTGGTTCCGCTTGAATCTTTAGCTCCAGTAATTCCTGAACTCATTGATTGGTTGGTCCAACTAAAGGTAGAAGGTACACTAGCAGTTAAAGGAATACTTAATACAGCTCCGCTACAAATATTTTGCGCAGCAATATTGGTAATTTGTGGTTTAGGTAAAACAGAATAAGTAATATCTTTTACAATACCTATACAGCCTCCGTCAATAGCCGTTGCTGTTATGCGATACACAATGCCACCATTAGAATTGCTACTTGAATTATTTAATACTTGATTGATTTGAGCACCTGTTCCAGCGGAAGCACCTGTTGTGCCATTGATAGTTGTTACGGGTAAAAAACTAAACGTACAAGGAGTATTTGCTGTTAGCGATAATTGAGTATTTGCGCCATTACACATGCTATAACTAGCTAAATTAGTTACCATTGGTTTTGACATATAACGCACTTTATACCAATTACTGGTATCGCTGTAATCAGAACTTAGCCTGCGGTAATACAAAACCGAGTCAGATTGCGTAACAACAATACCAGAAGTGTATTCAAATATTTGTCCTGGAGTTTGTGTGGTATCAACTGCTGTTTGCCAGCGTGCAGACGAAATATTGGGGCCATAAATGGTGAATTCTGTACTTGGGTCGCAAACCACATTGTTGGAAAGGGTAGAAATAATAACTGTATTGCGGCTAGCAAAAACAGTAGTGCAAAATAAAAAAGTTGCTAAAAGCAAGCTATATAGTTTGTTGTTCATATTTACTAAAAAAATTAGCGCAATCAACTAAATTTTTTTTAAATTGCATTGCACTTCTAGATTTTAAATTAAATTTTACATGAGCAGGTATTTAATTGGTACACAAAAAAACTTTGTTTGCTGTTTGCTTTATTAAAATATCAGCATATATAAAATATCCGTCTTGGCGAAGGTGGCGTTTTTTACTATCCTTAAGCTAACGGATGAACGCGAACTGTAGCGCGAGAAACTTACCCTTTTTCAGAACATTTAATAGTGGTTGGTTTTATCATTAGTGACTATTTATAAAGTTATTAAATTCAGTTTTTGCTGTTGGGCTTTCAAAAAGAGAGCCGTGTTCACCACCAACAATCTCAACAAACTGTCTATTTTTACAACTTGTGCAACTTAATACATCTTGTTTAAAAGTTGGCCATGAATACATTTGTATAGGCGTGTCGTTAAGTCCTTGAACAAATAAAATGTCAGACTTGAATCCATTTGTGAAATTAAGTAATGACCTTTGAAAGTAGGCATTGGGGTTACTTGATGTTGTTCCATAAACATTTTTAAGTTTGGAACAAACAGCACCTGGTTGAATTTGTCCATTTTCCTCCAGTTGACATCTATAAACAAGGTTTAATGGTCCTGGTGCATTAGCAATTACGCCATTTGTTTGATGCATGGTATTAAGTCGTGTTACCATATAGCCTCCTTGAGAGTGTCCGCCTAAGAATACCTTCTTTACAGTTATCCCTAATTCTTGACTTGCTTTATTTTTCACCCATAATAATGCCGCTTCACCTTGAACAATATTGTCGCCAAACAATACATTTTCTTGGGGATATACCACGCTTACAATCATCATATCATTTCTGTCTAAAATACCCTTGAACTTTTCAAGAGTATTATTGGCGGCAGTCATTAAACTGCTATCATACAAAACTGTTCCGTGGAATACCAACAATACATCAACTTCATTTAATGCAGGTTTATCAATTACAACGTCAACATTGATATTATTATAGGTAACATTCTTTGTTATTCTATAAGGAGTTGGAGTAGGTTGATCTGTCGTGTTGTGTTTGGTACACGAGAAAAAAAATAATGACAATAATATCAATGATCTCATAAAGCTAAATTTGTAAATATTTTGTAGGACTGTTTTCATCTAAAATGGTTTAATCTACTCGCAAACAAACTTACCAAAAACGGTTTCGGGCTTTGGGTTGGTGGGCTTTTGAAACCGAAAACTGTCTGCCAGCACTGAATCCGTTAGCTAACGGACACAGGCTTCATTTAACCACCGAACTGCCAATTTTTATAGGCTTTGCTGCTATTAACAACTTTAATTGAAGTTTAAATATCAAGAACTATTCTAAGATTGTTGCGTAGTTTAGCTTGTTGCTCTTTAGTTAATTGTCCTAGCTTTGATAGGAGTCTTTTGTTGTCAATTGCACGTATTTGGTCTACAAGAACATCGCTCAATTTGTCGAGTTGATTCTTTTTTAAGTGAACTCGTAAAAGGTCAATTTCTGACTGAACATTTGTTGTAATAGGGCAAATTAGCGTTGATAAATGAGTTTCATTCAATAAGTCTGTTTGTACTATAACAACAGGTCGTGTCTTTCCTGGTTCTGTACCTTTACTAGGATTAAGATCAGCAAGCCAAATGTCATATTGTTTAATTTTCATCTAACAATTTTTCAAATTCGTGCAAAATTTCCAAGGAGTCTTTACTAGTGAGCGCGGATTCAATTGCTAGTTGTTTTTTTAACAATCTTTTTTTGTTTACACGATTGTAAATACTAACAGCTTCGTTAATGTATCTGTTTCTTGCTAAATGAAGTTTAGAAGTAATTTCTTCTGCCTCTTCAAAGATATCGTCATCTAATTTTAAAGATAGTGTTTTCATATTGCAACAAAGGTATATATTATAAGTATATACTACAAATTTGTATTTATTAATTTTTTAAAAATAGGTGCTAACGTTTGGCG
>JBIILW010000201.1:0-4332 GCA_044338265.1 Bacteroidia bacterium
CGCCTCATCTGAAATGATTGGCACACCAACAATGGCATTGGTAGCAGCCCAACTTGTAAGTGTTGCACATGGAGTATTTCCAAAATCATCGGTTAAATAATAAACTACTTTTCCTGGATTTGTGGCTTCATAAGTTTTTGAAATAGCTAATGCCGATTTTGCTGGACCAATACATGAACTACAAGGATCGACCATGGCTAAAACGATTACTTTACCTGCATCTAATTCCGCAAAAAGATGACGGGAAGTTCCACCACAATCATTTACATTAAAATTGGTAGCAGTTGTTTGTGCATTTGTGAAAAAGCCAGTAAATAAAAGAGTTATAACAACTAATATTTTTTTGTTCATATTTTTTGTACTTGTATTTTGTAAAATATTGTTTTATTTGCTCATCAAATTTATTGATTTATTTAGTAAAAACAATAATTTGAAATATAGTTTTGGTTCTTACATAATTTGTTTTTCCATGATTCAGGTCATTTTTTAAAAATATAGCAACAAATACATTTGAAATATTAAAATATGGGTTCATCAGCACTAATACTATTATTACTTTGTGGAATTGCATTTGCAGGAGCGGGAATTTTACTCTCATTAGCAGTAGCAAAAACAAAGAAAAACGCACAAAAAGGAGAAACTTATGAATGCGGAATTCCTACAACTGGAACATCTTGGATTCAATTTAACGTAGGCTATTATTTATTTGCATTGATATTTTTAGTATTTGATGTGGAGTTGGTTTTTATGTATCCTTGGGCCACGGTGGTAAAGGAAATTGGCATGCCAGCATTGTTCGAAATATTGGTATTTATGTTCATCTTATTTATGGGTTTATTATATGCTTGGAAGAAAGGAGCTTTGGAATGGAAATAAATAAAAGTATGGAAGGTCCATTAACATTCCCTGGACAAGTTCACGAAACCGCAGACGGTGGAATATTAGTAACAAAATTAGATGATGTAATTAATTGGGCTCGTTCCAATTCATTATGGCCTTTGGTGTTTGGAACTAGCTGCTGCGCAATAGAAATGATGTCGACTGCTGGCGCAAAACATGATTGGTCAAGATTTGGATTTGAAGTAGCACGTGCCACACCACGACAAGCAGATTTAATTATAGTAGCAGGTACAATTGTAATGAAAATGGCACCAGTTTTAAAACGCTTATACGATCAAATGCCAGAGCCAAAATATGTAATTGCCATGGGCGCTTGTACTATTTCTGGAGGTCCGTTTTTTTATAATACTTATTCAGTAGTTAAAGGTGTAGATCACGTAATTCCTGTAGATGTTTATATTCCTGGTTGTCCGCCTCGTCCTGAAGCTTTGTTACATTCGATGATAACATTGCAAGAAAAAATTAAAAACGAACAATATTTTAAAAAGAAAATAGAGGACGTTAGATGAACATAGAAGAACTAAAAAGCAGCATCAGCGCCATTTTGCCATCTGCAACATATGATGAAACTGGAGAATTTTTAAATGTAAATATTCCTTCAGAAGAGTTATATCCTTTAATAAACGAACTGCGTTCAAATAGCGAATTTGATTTTGATTACTTGTTTTGTTTAACCTGCATTGATTGGAAAGACCATTTAATGATGGTTTATCATTTATTGTCAAAAACACATCAGCACACCATTGTTTTAAAAGCTAAAATTAGCAATAGAGAAAACGCTGAAATAGAAACTGTATGTAATATTTGGCGAACTGCCGAATTATTAGAACGTGAAGTTTTTGATTTATTTGGTGTAAAATTTATTAATCATCCCGATTTACGTAGGTTATTTTTAAGCGATGACTGGAACGGTTATCCCTTAAGAAAAGATTACGTTGACGAAAACATGATATCATTATGAGAGGCCTGATAGAAGACGATTACGTAACAGATGAAGGTGAGTTTGTAATAAATATCGGTCCTCAGCATCCATCTACTCACGGGGTGCTACATTTAAAAGTGTGGTTAGATGGTGAAACTGTTAAAAAAGTTCAACCACATTTAGGTTTTATTCATCGCTCTATTGAAAAAATGAGCGAAAGTCTTTCTTACCGAAATTTTATTTTTGCTACCAGCCGCATGGATTATTTGGCCGCTCATATTAACAATGAAGCGTGCGCTTTAACAGTGGAAAAAGGTTTGCAACTAGAAGTTCCTGATAGAGCAAAATATATTCGTACCATTTTAGCAGAATTAACCAGGTTACAATCGCACTTATTATGGTGGGGCTGCACGGGGCTTGACTTAGGAGCGGTTACTCCATTCTTTTATGCATTCAGAGAACGTGAATTTATTATGGAAATTATGGAGGAAACATGTGGTGCAAGATTAACCCAAAATTTTATGGTTCCGGGTGGTGTCATGTACGATATTCATCCAAATTTTCAGAAAAGAACGAAGGAAGTTTTGATTCAAATAAAAGGTAAATTCCAGGAATACGATAATATTATGACTGGAAATGTAATATTTGAAAACAGAACAAAAGGAGTTGGATTTCTTTCAAAAGAAGATGCTATTTCTTATGGCGTAACTGGTCCAACTGCCAGGGCTTCGGGCGTTAGTTGCGATATTAGAAAACTAATCCCTTATTCAGCATATAACCAAGTTCAGTTTGATGAAATATTGGGAAATGGTGGCGATTGTTATGCAAGGTATATGATTAGAATGCACGAAATGAAACAGTCAGTTTCTATCATTGAACAATTAATCGATAATATTCCTGAAGGTGATTTTCAAACAAAAACAAAAAATGTTATTAAACTTCCTAAAGGTGAATTTTACCAACGAGTAGAAACACCAAGAGGCGAATTAGGTGTTTTTATAGTAAGTGATGGCGCTGCAAGTCCATACAGAATTAAGTATCGTTCACCAGGTTTTTCAAATCTTTCTGCATTGCCATTAATGGCAAAAGGAGGAAAAATTGGAGATTTAGTTGCGATTATGTCAACCATTGATTTAGTAATTCCTGATATTGACCGATGAGAATTTTATTAACCTATAGCTTTTCTTCTTTGGCAACTTATATTCATACTTTGCTCGCAGAACTAATAACAAATTCATTGTTACTTCAAGTAACCGAAATGGTAATTTTAGGTGTTAGCCTGATTGCTTTTTTGGTAGTACTTTGTTTCTTTTTAGGTTATATGGAGCGCAAGGTTGCGGCATTTATGGAAATCCGTTTAGGGCCCAATAGGGTTGGACCTAAAGGCAGTATGCAAATTGTAGCTGATACCTTAAAATTATTATTGAAAGAAGGTTTAACTCCTGATAGTGCCGATAAGTTTTTATTTAATTTAGCACCTGTTATTATGGTGATTGCTTCTATGCTGGTAATTGCCCCCATTGCTTTTGCAAAAGATTTTCAATTATATGATATCAATATTGGTGTGCTTTATGTTTCGGCTGTTTCATCGCTTGGTGTTATTGGAATATTAATGGCTGGTTGGTCAAGTAATAATAAGTATTCTTTACTTGGTGCCATGCGTAGTGGCGCGCAAATAGTGAGTTATGAATTATCCGTTGGATTGTCTTTAATTTCAATAGTTGTATTAAGTGGAAGTTTAAGTTTAGGCGATATTGTTAGAAGTCAAGAAAATGGTTGGTGGATTATTAAAGGACATATACCTGTTATGATTTCATTTGTAATTTTTGTAATTGCATCCACTGCAGAAATTAACCGTGCGCCATTTGACATGGCTGAAGCGGAACAAGAATTAACAGGCGGTTTTCATACGGAATATGCTGGAATGAAATTCGCCATGTTTTTATTGTCGGAATACATTAATTTATTTATGGTTTCGGCCATTGCAGCTACTTTATTTTTAGGCGGTTGGATGCCTTTTCATATAGGTGGATTGGATGGATTTAACCACATCATGGATTTTATTCCATCTTCTGTTTGGTTCTTTTCAAAAACGTTTTTGATTATATTTATCATTATGCAATTCCGTTGGACTTTTCCACGTTTGCGCGTAGATCAATTACTCACTTTAGAATGGAAATATTTATTGCCAATCAGCATGGTAAATGTAATATTGGTAACAATAATGGCCATCATGGGATGGCACTTGTAGAAGTATGAATGATGAAGTATGAATTAACTATCAACTAACAACTAACAACTAACAACTAAAGCAGATGTTTTTAAAAGAATATTTCGGTACCATATACAAATCAATTAAATCCTTACTGGTAGGGATGAAAGTGACTGGATATTATTTTACCCATCTCGATGAAATCAAAACGGAAGAATATCCTGATAACAGAGCAACTTTAAAAATGTTCGATCGTTTTAGAGGTGAAGTAGTAATGCCTCACGATGAAAATAACGAA
>JBIILW010000202.1:0-4321 GCA_044338265.1 Bacteroidia bacterium
GTCAATACCTCTGATACTTGCTTTAATTCCAGCCGCATCACCATCAAAAAGAACAGTTACATTTTCGGTAAATCGTTTTATTAATCGAATTTGTCCTTCGGTGAGTGAAGTTCCACTAGAGGCAACCACATTTTCAACACCTGATTGATGCATGCTAATTACATCGGTATAACCTTCAACGAGGTATACTGCATCTTGTTTTCTTATTTCATTTTTACCATAATAAAGTCCGTAAAGCTCGTTGCTTTTATGGTAAAGCAATGTTTCGGGCGAGTTTACATATTTAGGACTATTGGGTTCTTTTTTTAAATAACGGCCAGCAAATGCAATTACTTTTCCGTTTAAGTTATGAATGGGAAAAATTACTCGACCACGGTAAGCATCATACTTTTTTCCATCTTCTTTATGTTTAACCAAACCCGAGCTAAACAATAAGTCTTCGCTAAATTGATTGGCAATTGCCTTATCGAAAAAGGCCGACCAACTATCTAAACTATATCCTAAGTTAAATTTTTTGATGGTATCGTTTCTGAAACCACGGTTTTCAAAATAACTTAAACCTATGGCTTGCCCTAATTCATTGTTCAATAAAATATCTTGAAAATAATCGTTCGCCCAATTATTTAATATTTGTAAACTTTCCTTTTCATCACGCTGTTTTTTCTCTTCATCAACGTTTACATATTCTTGTTTCGGCCATTCTACATTGAATTTTTCGGCTAAAAACTTTAGTGCGGGAACATAACCTAAACTGTCGTGTTCCATGATAAAATTAACCACATTGCCGGCCTTGCCGCAACCAAAACATTTGAAAATTCCTTTGGCAGGACTAACAGAAAATGAAGGAGATTTTTCAGTATGAAATGGACAAAGACCAGTTAAGTTTGAACCTCTGCGTTTTAAACGCACATAATCACCAATTACTTGTTCAATATTGGCTGCATATATAATTTCGTCTATTTTAGCTTGAGGTATCAATTTTTCAAAAATAAGGAAATTATGGAAATTTCGATTTGTTAAATTCTAAATTCGAATTTGTTACTAAATAAGTTGGAAATTATTCATTTACCATAATTACTTCTTGGGCTTTAGCTTTTTTTATACTTGCCAAATAAACGCCAATAAAAACGATGACCATAAAAATTAATTTTTCAAAATTAAGCTCATCTGTAGCAAATGTAATGGCAATAATGGTGGCGCAAACAGGTTGTAAATAAATATAAGATCCCACCAAACTACTACTAGCATGGCGCAGCGCATAAGCATTAAGCACATAAGTTAAAAAAGTAGAACCCACAGTGATGAAACCTACAAAAGCCCAAATTTTAGGGGTAAATGTAAACCAATCTATTTGGCTAAATTCATAAGCGCCAAATGGTAAAACTAATAATGTTCCAAATAAAAAGCTATAAAGTGTTACGGTTAATGGATGGTATTTATGAATCAATTGCTTGGCATATACCAAATAAAATGCATAAATAATTGCATTAGCAGCCACCATCACATCACCAATTACTCGATCTGAATCAAACTGGAATTTTCGTCCACCCACCAACATAATGGCACCCAAACTAGCTAATAAAACACCAATTAGTTTTTGAAAAGAAAGTTTTTCTTTGTGCCAAAACATCGCAATAATTATTACAAAAATGGGCGTGTTCATCATTAAAACCGATGCATTGATTGGGGTGGTAATTGACAAACCTTTAAAGAATAACATCATGTTTGCAGCCACACCAAAAATGGCACATACCAATAATTTTAAATAATCTTTTTTATCGGTAATTTTCTCTTTGATAAATGATTTATGAAACAAAATAATGAGCACACTTGCCACCGAAACACGTAATAAAATAAAAGCAAAAGGTTTAATATAAAGAGGCATTACCTGCTTTGCAATACTGAAAGTAGCACCATAAATAATAGTTACAATCCAAAGGGCTATATGAACTTTTACTTTTTGATTCATGAGCAATTATAGCTTCATTGATTTTACTTCTTTTACAAAACGAATGCATAAAAATATAGCTGAAAAAGTAAGTCCAATACTTAAGCCATACCAAATTCCATACAAACCTAAATTCAAAGAAAATGTAAAATAGTAACCCAAAGGAATTCCAATTACCCAATACGCAATGATGGTAATAATGGTTGGTACTTTGGTGTCTGACAAACCACGTAAAGCACCTAAACTAACAGCTTGCACACCGTCACTTAATTGAAACATGGCAGCAATATAAAGTAAACCCGCTGTGATGAATTGTACATCGGCATCGTTTACACTTATTTGAACAATAAATTGATTAAAAACGGTAAAAATCAATGCACAAAAACCCATAAAAACTCCACCCAAAATAATTCCTGAATTACCCGCATAAAGCATGTCGTATTTATTTTTTCTTCCATAAGCATCGCCAACGGCAATGCCTGTTCCTGCCGAAATTCCAGTAGCAACCATATACGTTAATGAAGCTAAGTTAATGGCTAAAGTATGTGCTGCTTGTTCACTTTTTCCAATCCACCCAATAATAATGGCTGCGGCTGCAAATGCACCTACTTCAAAAAAGTATTGGAATCCACTTGGCAAACCAACTTTTAAAATAGATACAAATTGTGTTTTTACAGAAGCGACCGTTTTAATTAAATAGGGTTTATATTGCTTATTCAACAATACATATAAAAGCATACTTATAAACATTAAAGTTCTGGAAATAATAGTGGCCCAACCAGCGCCTTTTAAACCCAATGCTGGCATTCCCCAATTTCCATAAATGAACATATAATTTAGTAAAATATTTAACGCCAAAGCTATCATGGTTATAACTGCTGCAGGTGTTGTTATTGAAAGTCCATCGCTGAATTGTTTAACAGCTAAAAATAGTAATAAAGGTAAGGTACTATAGTTTAATAAAGTAAGAAATTGATTTGCCAAAGGTTTTACATTTTCGTCCTGTTTGAACCAATCTAAGTGATTGCTCAAAAGCATGTTTACAAAAAATATAATTACTGATAAAACCAAAGCAACCAAAATTGCTGCTTTAAAATAGTTGACACATTCTTGTAAATTATTTTCGGCTTTTGCTTTAGCAATTAAAGGCGAAACCGCCATTAAAGTTCCTAAACCTAAAATGGTTATTAAATAATAAATGGCATTTGCTAAACCAGCTGCAGCCAAATTGGTAGCATCTATTTTACCAATCATTAAAGTGTCGGCAACACCCATTAACACAATGCCTAATTGCCCAATAATAATGGGCCAACTTAGCTTTAAAATACTTTTAAAATGGGGTTTGTAAACTGAATAAATTGCTTGCACTGAATAAAAATTAGGACGCGAAAGTAAGTAAAACAAACGCTCTTCCCGTTGATTTTTTTTATAAATGATTTGCTTTAATTTCAAAAAACATAAAACTTGTAAATAATATTTAGCTGACTTTAACATTAAATTCTTATGGTGAATGCTATTAAAATTATAGATTAACTCTAAATGTTATTTAATCAGTTTGAGTTTAAAATAATCATTTACAGATATTTGTGCACCATGGATTAAAGTTAATTTTCACGTAGCATTGAATTTAGATTAACAAATAAAAATCAAGAATTTACTTGATTTCCCTTAGCGGAAATTTGCAAAAACAATTTCTAAAAATTAATGTTGTAATATTTAATAATAAATATTTACAAGCTAATATGTCAAAAATTGCAATCATAGGATCAGGTTTTTCTGGATTAAGTTCTGCTGCTTATTTGTCTGCGGCAGGTCATCAAGTGCATGTTTTTGAAAAAAATGCATCAATTGGAGGAAGAGCAAGGCAATTGAAAACTGATGAAGGCTATGTTTTTGATATGGGACCAAGTTGGTATTGGATGCCCGATGTGTTTGAAAGATTTTTTAAAGATTTTGGCCATTCCGTAGCTGACTTATACGATTTAAAATTATTAGATCCTTCGTTTGATGTTGTTTTTGGTGAAAATGATAAAATGTCGATTCCCGAGAATTTTGAGTCATTGTGCAATCTTTT
Organism: Bacteroidia bacterium; assembly: GCA_044338265.1. Taxonomy (GTDB): domain Bacteria; phylum Bacteroidota; class Bacteroidia; order UKL13-3; family UKL13-3; genus JAAFJM01. The sequence goes on from JBIILW010000202.1 coordinate 4,023, forward strand.
TGAATCAATAGAAATAGGAAGTGCTGAAAAATTAAAGCAATTCATGGAGGAAGCTGAATACAAATACAAAACAGGTATTGAAAATTTAGTTTATAAACCCGGAATTTCTCTTTTAGAATTTGCAGACATTGATTTGATAAAAGGCATGTATCGATTGCAAGTTTTTTCATCGTTTAGCAAGCATGTTCGGAAATTTTTTACTCATCCAAAATTAATTGCTATTATGGAGTTTCCTGTTTTGTTTTTGGGCGCAATGCCCCAAGATACTCCAGCCCTTTATAGTTTGATGTATTATGCTG
>JBIILW010000203.1:0-4310 GCA_044338265.1 Bacteroidia bacterium
AGGAGTTTTAGATATGTTGCGTTATCATAAATTTACCATTGGTTGGGGTTGGGCTGTAGAATATGGTAGCAGCGATAAAAAAGAAGATTTTGATTGGTTAATAAAATATTCGCCTTTGCACAATGTAAAGCAAGGAGTAAAATATCCAGCTACCATGATCATGACAGCCGACCATGATGACAGGGTAGTGCCCGCTCATTCGTTTAAGTTTGCTGCAGAACTGCAAGCTAAAGCCGATACTTTGAATCCGATTTTGATAAGAATAGATAGTAAAGCTGGGCATGGTGCTGGTAAACCAACTACTAAGTTAATAGAAGATGCCGCTGATATGTGGAGCTTTGTGTTATGGAATTTAGGGGTGAGTGAAGTTAAAAAATAAACACTGATTCACTGATTACACAGAAAAATAAACGCGGATTTTTTAAAACATAGCCACAGATTTCACAGAATATTGTCTGAATCAATTCCGATAAATTGGAAAGAGTGATTGATGGATTTTCAAGATGTTTGTTAAAATCTGTGGCAAAAGTTGTTGGTCAGGAGACACAACAACGGGCAGTTTGGTAATCTGTGAAATATGTGGTAAAAATTATAATAAACTAAACCTCTTTTTCCCATTTAGCAACCACACTTGTTGCCAAAGCATTTCCTAACACATTTGTGGCGCTTCTAAACATGTCGCAAAAATGGTCGATTGGTAAAATAAGTGCAATTCCTTCAATTGGAATATTAAACATTCCACAAGTAGCCGCTACCACTACCAAACTTGCTCGTGGCACGCCAGCAATACCTTTGCTGGTAAGCATTAATACAAAAAGCATGGTTAATTGTGTTGGCATGTCTAATGGAATTCCATATGCTTGTGCTATAAAAATACTTGCAAATGTCATGTACATCATGCTTCCATCTAAGTTAAACGAATAACCTAAGGGCAACATAAATGAAACGATTCTATCCTTTACTCCAAAACGTTCTAACTCTTCAGTTAATTTTGGGAAAACTGCTTCGGAACTTGTGGTGCCAAAAGCAATAATTAGTGGCGAAACAATGTGTTTTAGTAAAGTAATTAATCGATGACCTAAGAACACAAAACCAATGAATAATAAGAAAATCCAAAGGGTGGAAATGCCAACTAAAAACGAACCAAAGAATTTTGCATAGGTCAATAATAAATCGTTTAAATCTCGGATGGCAAAAACCCCTGCAATGGCTCCAAAAACACCAACTGGTGCAAATTTCATTACATAATTTACCATTTTTAAAATAATGTGAGAAGTTTTGTCTAGTGCATTTACAACTGGTTTGGCATGATCGCCAATAGCGGCCGCGGCTAATCCGAAAAAGATGGAGAAAATAACAATTTGTAAAATTTCATTATTCGACATTGCTTCTACAATGCTTTTAGGAATGATGTGTTCAATGAAGTTTTGAGCAGAAAAACTTTGTGTTTTTTGAGTAATATCGGTAGCCGCTGAAACATCAATATTGGAAAGATTAAGTCCAGATCCAGGATGCAAAACATTGACCCAAAACATACCAATTAATAGTGAAATAAATGAGGCGGAAAAAAACCAAGCCATTGCTTTTCCTCCAATTCGTCCAACTGATTTTATATCGCCTAATTTTGCTATTCCAACTACAAGTGTGGTAAAAACTAAAGGTGAAATAATCATTTGCACTAACCTGATAAAAACAGTAGCAAGCATTTTAACATAACCGCTAAATGATTTTGCAAAATCAATATCGTAATTTTGATGAACAAAAATTCCTAATATGGCACCAAGCAACATGGCAATTATAATTTGTACCGTTAGGTTTCCTAAAAGAGATGTTTTTTTTGTTTCTGTTTGAATCATTTTTATAGTTTATTATTCAACAATTTTTTGTTAAGGGCGAACATAGTAAAAATTATGCAATGCCAATACTTTTATACGCCATGATAAGCAAATGCCAATCCAGCAATACTTACTTTACAGTTATTAATTTGAAGTATTTCATTGGCACAACTATCAATGGTAGCACCAGTAGTTATTACATCGTCGATTAATAAAATATGTTTATTTTCAAACATTGTTATATCATTAACTTCAAAAACTTTGTTTACATTATCGCTTCTTTCCAACCTTGATTTTTTGGTTTGAGTTTCGGTAAATTTATTTCTAGTGATATTATTACTTAAGTTTTCAATAGCCAAAGTATCAGCTAAACCAGCGGCTAATTTTTCACTTTGGTTATAACCACGCGAGCGTAATTTATTTTTATGTAAAGGAATGGCAACTACTGCATCTATATTATTTTCTTTCACAAAATCTTTTAAAAATGTGCCATAATATCGGCCTAAAAATTCTGCTATTTCTGGGGTGTCATGGTATTTTAAAGCATGTAATATTTTAGCAGTTTTTCCTCCTTTTTTATAAAAAAATAAAGCAATGGCACGTTCAATATTTATACGTCCCCAAAATAATTTTTCTAAATCGTTATTGTGTGTTAAATGAAAGTTAGTGGCGGGCAACTCTAGTAAACACTGAGTACAAACAAAGGTTTCAGTATCTACCAAATGCTTATGACAGCAAATACAAGTGTTTGGGTAAATGAGTTGAATCAAATATTTAATCATAAAGAAGTAAAATCAAATATATGATTTAGATTTCAATAAATATTATATCCTAATTATTAATAATTTCAAAAAAAAGCCCCAACAATTTTATTTGTTGAGGCCTTTTCTAAAAAAATTATTCAATTTATTTTACTGAATCCATGTGGCAAATTAAATCTACTACTTTGTTTGAATAACCCCATTCGTTATCGTACCAACCAATCACTTTTACAAAGTTATCATTTAATGAAATACCAGCTTTTGCATCAAAAATAGAAGTACGCGCATCACCTAAGAAATCTGTGCTTACTACTTCGTCTTCTGTATAACCTAAAATACCTTTCATTTCTCCTTCTGAAGCAGCTTTCATTGCAGCTTTAATAGTTTCATAACTTGCACCATTTATTAATCTACAAGTTAAATCTACTACTGAAACATCTGGTGTAGGAACGCGTAAACTCATTCCAGTTAATTTTCCTTTTAAAGCAGGAATAACTAAACCAACAGCTTTAGCAGCACCGGTGCTACTAGGAATAATATTTTGGTAACCACCACGGCCACCTCTCCAATCTTTAGCACTTGGTCCATCTACAGTTTTTTGAGTAGCTGTAACGGCATGAACGGTAGTCATTAATCCTTCTAAAATTCCAAAATTATCGTTTAAAACCTTTGCTATTGGTGCTAAGCAATTGGTTGTACAACTTGCATTAGAAACAATATTCATGTCGTTTGTATATGAATTATGGTTAACACCCATTACAAAAGTAGGGGTGTCATCTTTAGCAGGTGCGCTCATAATTACTTTTTTAGCACCTGCTTTTATATGTGCAGAAGCATTTGATTGCTCTAAAAATAAACCAGTAGATTCAACAACATATTCAGCACCAATTTCATCCCATTTTAAGTTTGCAGGATCACGTTCAGCGGTTACCCTAATTTTCTTTCCGTTCACTACTAATTGGCCACCTTCTACCTCAATTGTACCTTTAAAAATACCATGAGTTGAATCGTATTTTAACATGTAAGCCATATAATCAACGTCAATTAAATCGTTAATTCCTACAATTTCTACTTGAGGGTTGTGCATTGCTGCTCTGAAAACTAAACGGCCAATTCGGCCAAATCCATTGATACCTACTTTCATTTTTTATTATTTATTATGTTGTGAATGATAAATTTAACAAATGCGAAAATAAACTTGATTTCAACCATTACCAAACCTATTATGAAATAAAAAATACAAATAAATATTAGGTTTTACCTAATTGATAAACTATTTATTTCACCTTGATTCCATTTACAAAAACTTGTTTGGGTTTAGTATTTCTTATTTTCAATAAATCTTTTTCGTTTAATAAATCAATATCTGTTACAATAAAATCTGCCATTTTATTTGCTTCAATGCTGCCTTTTTCGTTTTCTTCAAATGCTGCTTTTGCTGCCCAAATGGTCATTCCTTTTAAAGCTTGTTCGCGGGTTAAAGCATTTTCAAAGTTGAAACCATTTTCAGGTTTTCTATTTTCATCTTGCCTGGCTACTGCAGCATAAAAAGTATAAAATGGAGAGACATATTCTACTGGAAAATCAGTGCCAAGTGGCAGCCAATTATTTTGTTGTAACAAAGTTTGATAAGCATATGCATTTTTAATTCTTTCATTTCCTAATCTTTCTACTGCCCAATTCATATCGCTAGTAGCATGAGTTGGCTGTATCG
>JBIILW010000205.1:0-4286 GCA_044338265.1 Bacteroidia bacterium
CGTATCCCAAGGTATCTAAAGCCGAACGAACCCATATTATTGAAAATGAATCAGCATCATTTGGAGTAGTTCTAAATTCTAAAACCAATGAATCTGTTGGAAAAATTTCACCAATAGTTCCTTGCAATTGATATTGATAAAAGAAACTAAAATAAATAGAATCTTTTAACGTAAAATTCGACAAATCATAACCTTTACTTGTTAAAACATCGGCAGTAGTTTTAATGGGTTGTTTGCTGTAAGCATTACCAAATTCATTTAAGCCATCAAAAGTAGCAACGTTTATGCTTGGTTGGTTTTTGGGAAAATTATTATTGATAAAAACATTTCTATCTAACCAAATATCATTATTGGGATAAAATCCTGAAGTGTTTGAAAAATCTTCAAATAAAGGTAAATCTCTTTTAGGTGAAATATTGATAGCTGCTATCGCAAAACTCATACTGTCATTTTTAGTGTAAGTTCCTTTATTAATAAATCTCATACTAAAAAATTGGTGACGTAATCTACCACCATTTAACGAAATATTTATTTTACGAAAATTAGTATCTAATTTTCCCGAGGCCCAAGTTCTTTGCCATCTTCCTAAATTGTCTAATGTTTCCAAATAGATAGAATCGGTGGCACGTGATTGTTTAAAACCTCTGATCCAAAAACTCATAACCAAGTTATCATTTACATTGGATTTTGTAAAATCAATTGGATTTAGGGCTAGCGTATCTGCATTTCCATATGTGCCATTGTTATTAAAATAACTTGAATCTTGAATTTCTGTTATGGAATTAAATATGGCTGCATTTCCCCAATACATATCGGGATAATTTACTTGAGAAACTTGATTGGTAAAACCAGTCCAACTAATATTATTTGGAGAAAAATTGAATGGCATAAACTGCCTAAACGACTCGTAAAAAGGTAAATTGTTTTTGTAAGAAACAACAAACTGATGCACTTTAAAAACTTCATTTTTAGCAGTATCGGTATTACAATAACTCACTAACCTGAATTGAAGTAAATTGCTTTTCAAATCATCAAAAAAGTCAATATTTAAAAACACATCTTTATTGATAGCGATAGTATTATTTGAAACCCATAAAGTATTCCAAACTCCTGTATTTCCTTTTACTTGAAACAACAATGAATCGGTATTATTCCAATCATTTCCCGTTGAATAATTCAATAAAACAAATGCATTTCCTCCAGCATTGGTGGTATTTATTTGTTGAGATGTAAGCATATCTGCTTCACCAAATCCCGTATTATAAATAACATTATTAGCGTTTTTTGAATTAAAAACAGCGTTTAAATGATCAATAGTTACTGAACTGTCAACCCATTTTAAACGATCGGGTTTAAAAGAAAATTTATTGTTAAAATATTCAGTAAAAGGAATGTTTAAATTACCAGTTTTACCAAGTGAAATATTTTTATTTGTATTGTCAACAAGTGTTGAATTTGCTTCATTTAAAAGCACATTTCTTACCAAAGGCACTTTTTTTTCTTGTGCATTGGCAACAATTGAAAGTAGTAAATAAGATAATAGCGTTAAAGTATATTTCATGTAATATTTTTAAATTATTCAATTAAATAAAGCATTGAATAAACGTAAATGTCTGCTTATTATTTAAATTATTATTTATCACCTAAAAACAAATCAATTTGCTGTCCACTTTTAATTGTTTGTCCATCTTGAAATGCGGGTGATTGGCGTTTAACAGTGGCATTCAATGAATCGGTTTTCCCTTCATAAACAACACTTCCCACTTGTAACATACTACTTTCCAGAACTCCTCTTGCTTCGTTTAAAGTTAAGTTACTTAAATCGGGAATTTGAACAATGGTACTTCCCATTCCATCGCCTACTATTAAATCAATGCTTGTACCTTTTGGAACTTTTACATTTGGCTGAATACTTTGATTGCGGTATAATTGGTCTAAAACTGCACCCGTAGCAACATCAGGTCTATAAATAACACTTCCTAACTTTAAACCCGAACTTAATAAAACAGTTTCTGCAAATCGCAAGGAATTATTAATTAAATTGGGCATATCTACACCAATAGATGAATTTGAATTGATGGTAATATAAATAAATCGACCTTCTTTAACTTTGGTATTTTCTGAAGGATTTTGTTCTACCACGCTTCCTTTTGGCATGGAATCAATGAAAGCAGTATCGGTAATGATGTAGCGTAATTTTTTTTGAGCCAATATTTTTTCTACTTCCTCAAAACTTAAACCTTTTAAATTGGGTAAAGTTAACGACTCGCCATGTCTGGTATAATTATTTAACAAAAAAGCGCCAACCCAACTTAACAAGTACAAAACCAGTAGTATAAAAAATATGTTAACGGCTAACGATTTTAATAATTTCATCAATAAATAGTATTTTTTTTTGGATAATATCAATAAATATTAGCCAATTACTTTTTTACAATACTAATAAATTTCATTAAAATTTTTATAAAAATTTCTTTTCACAAAATCGATTACTAATTCTTATTTACCGTCAATGATCATTGGGTTATTTCCTTTTCCCAAAACTATAATTTTTGCATTTGGCGATTTGGCTAATTCTAAGTTAGCTTTGATACTTTCATATTGCAATTGTTTATCGCTTAATCCTGTAGAAATTATTCTTTGATAATCAGCAATTCCTTGAGCTTCTACTCTTTTGCGTTCAGCTTCTTGTTTTTCTTTTTGTAAAACAAATTGCATTTTTTGAGCATCTTGTTCGGCATTGATTTTTGATTCAATGCTTGCTTTAACAGAAGCAGGAAGTGTAATATTTCTAACCAATAATTGTTCTAAAATTAATCCCCTACTTTTAAAATCTTTTTCTATACTATTGAAAATTCTAGATTGAAAAGTATCGCGTTTGCTACTGTATAATGCTACCGCATCGTAATAAACGGCATTGTCTCTTATTTTAGTTCTAGTTAAAGGACGAACAATTTTATCGTTATAATCTAAACCTGTTTCTTTTAATAATCTTGGTGCTTCGGAAGGAACTACGCGGTATAAAACAGTTAAATCGATGGTAACTTCCAAACCATCGGCCGTTAAAACTCGAATGGCATCATCTCCCGCTTTTGTTCCTTCATCGTGAATACCACTCATGGTATAATTTTGAGTTTTGGTATCAATGGTTTTTACATCCACCAAAGGATTGATAAAATTTAAACCACTTAACAATACATCATCTTCTATTTTACCAAACATTGATTTCACACCAACTTGACCTGCATCTATTTGTTTTAAACAAGCATTTAAAACACCTATTCCAATTAAAACTATACCAACTATTTTTAGTGGACCGCTAAATTTTGCATTGATATTATTTGCATTGAATACAAATGTGGCAACTCCTAAAAGTATAAAACCAAGTATTATTAAAATCATAATTTGTTGTTATTAATTGATTCAAGATTACGATAATTTATTTGAAAATATGCTTATATTTTTCGTAAAATGTTACTTGGTAACTGAACTACCAATGAAAAACCAGTGTTTTCAATTTTTACCACCACTTTTTTTGTCGATTTGTATTCAATTAATTCACCAATTTGATCTTGCAAAGGACCCGCAATAATTTTTACGCTTTCGCCTTTTTCAAAAGTTTCAGTTACTCCTTCAATGTCTTCATAATTGGCAACCATGAGCTTTATTAACTCAATTTGAGAATCACGTAATACAACAGGTTGTCCTTGAAAATTTACAAATTTTACAACGCCCAATGTGTTTAATATTTCATAATAAAAACTCATAGAAGTATAAATAAAAAGGTAAGAGCTAAACAAAGGACTATCAATTGTTTTTTTTCTATCACTCCACTGAACTATCTTTTTTTGTAAAGGTAAAAAGGTGGTAAACTCTCTTTTTATAAGCGCAGCATTTACTTTCTTTTCAGCCCTTGGAGCGGTGTAAAGCAAATACCATTTATATTGTTTGTTTTCTATGTGCACGTTGTTGTTCTTTGTAAAATTTTATGTTTTGATTTTTTATTGTTTTATTATAACTATATTACTTTAAAAACAAACATTTTTAAGATAAGTTTTTTATTCATTTTTATCTAATTCAAACCTCAATCTATCTTGTTCTATTAGATTTTTCAAATCTTCTTCTTTGGGTAAATATAATAAATATTTATTGGCAAAAAGATTGTTTTGGTCGTTTAAAACAGAGTATTTTACAATTGCTTCATCTTTTTCAGAACATAATAAAAGTCCAATAGTAGGATTATCATCTACCTCACGCTTTAAATCGTCATACATTCGCACATACAT
>JBIILW010000206.1:0-4273 GCA_044338265.1 Bacteroidia bacterium
TTTAGAAGTTGATGTGCAAGAATTAGATTGTGATTTTTTAACCATTTCTGGGCATAAATTATATGGCCCAACTGGTGTTGGTGTACTATATGGCAAACGTGAATTATTAGAAGCCATGCCGCCATATCAAGGTGGTGGGGAAATGATCAAAGAAGTAAGTTTTGATAAAACTACTTACAATGAAATTCCGTATAAATTTGAAGCAGGAACACCCAATATTGGTGATGTAATTGCCTTTAAATATGCGTTAGATTTTATCAATGAAATTGGCAAAGAAAATATTGCAAAGCACGAAAACGAGTTACTGAAACATTGTGTTGATGGATTGGAACAAATCAATGCTTCCGTAAAGACGTATAATTATACGTCTCTACAAAAACCAATCAACCAATCAACCAATCAACCAATCAACCTCATTGGAACAGCAAAAGAAAAAGTTTCGGTTCAATCATTTACCATTAACGGCATGCACCATTTTGATGCAGGCATGATGCTAGATGCAAAAGGAATTGCGGTAAGAACAGGACATCATTGTACACAACCTTTAATGAATTATTTGGGTGTAGTTGGAACCATTCGTGCTTCGTTTTCGGTTTATAATACTTTGGAAGAAGTAGATATATTTTTGGAAGCGGTAAAAAAATTAGTAAAAAGATAGCCACAGATAACACAGATTACAAAGAAAATTTATTAGATATTTGACAAAATTTAATTTACAATAATTATGAAACTAATTTTAATAATTTTAGTCTTTTTTAACGCAATAATTATTGCAAGTTGTTGTACAAAATCAGATTGCGCTAATAAGCCGTCTCCAATTATAACAATACTTGCAAGTTGGCCAATTCAAGATACTGTTTTTATCTTTGAATTTAATAATAATGTAAAAGTAAATGAGGAGTATTTAATTCATCCCAAAACTACATTTTCCTTTAATGACAAATTTCAATATCAAGTTGCCCTAATTAACCGTGATTCTGTCAAATATGAAATTGAAAATATAAAAAACGAATTTGTTAATTGTGGTGGTGATTGCTTTTTTTCAAAATCGGAAAATAAAGTACCAAGTTTTGTTTCAATGTCTGTAAATGGAAAAATTAACAATAATGGTCGTATTGAAATAAAATAATAACTAGCTAGAAGCCAGCTGCTAGTTGCCAGAAGCAAAAAACTAAAAACTAAGAACTATTTGAAAACAATAACAGACATACAAAACGAAATCATTGAAAACTTTAAATTGTTCGATGGCGATATGGAAAGCATTTTGTTTTACTTAATGGATTTAGGTAAAAAATTACCTGCCATGCCTGAAGCACATAAAACAGAAGATTTTATTGTAAAAGGTTGTCAAAGCAAAGTATGGCTTTTTCCAACTTTTGTAAATGGAGAAGTATATTTTGAAGCAGATAGCAATACTGAAATTACTAAAGGTTTGGTGTATTTATTGGTAACTATTTGGGGAAATCAAACGCCAAACGACATCTTGAATAGTGAACTATTTTTCATTGAAAAAATTGGCATGAGCCGCATGATTGGCAGCCAACGAAGCAATGGATTTGTAAGTATGATTAAACAAATAAAATTGTACGCACTAGCGTATAAAGCTGCTGGCAACTAGCCACTAGCTTCTAGCAAAATAAGAATTGATTATATAAAAAAAATAAAAATGCCAACGGCCAGTAGCCAGTGGCCAGAAGCAATTAACATGGAAGAAACAAATATAGAACATAAACCACTTCGCACATTTGTAGATGTTCAAAACGAAGCCATTGAAGTAATTCAAACCATTTACGATCCTGAAATTCCAGTAAATATTTATGAATTGGGATTGATTTACGAAGTAAATGTTTCCAACGATTTAAACATTGAAATTGTGATGTCGTTAACTTCACCTTTTTGTCCTGCTGCGCAAAGTATGCCAGCTGAAATAAAAGAAAAATTGAGTTTAATTACTGGCGTAAAAGAAGTAGAAGTTCGTGTTACTTTTGATCCGCAATGGAGTCAGGAGTTAATGAGCGAATCGGCTAAATTACAGTTAGGATTTTTGTAATAAATGCATTCATTTCTTTTCACCAATCTTTCTGTTTTCTTTGCAGTAAATAAATAACAAATGAGCACAAGTACACTTCCTTTAATGGAACATTTTTACACCATTCAAGGAGAAGGTTTTCATACTGGAAGAGCAGCCTATTTTGTCCGTTTGGCAGGTTGCGATGTGGGTTGTGTTTGGTGCGATGTGAAAGAAAGTTGGGATGCCAACGCGCATCCACAAATAAATATCAATAACATTCTTGAATATGTAAAAGATGCCAAAGCTGAAATGGCAGTCATTACTGGTGGTGAACCTTTACTGCATAATCTAGATGAATTAACAGCATTGCTTCAGCAAAATAACATTGAAACCAATATTGAAACCAGTGGTTCAAGTCCTTTAAGTGGTAATTGGAATTGGATTTGTGTTTCCCCAAAAAAATTCAAAGAACCATTATTGAAAGTAATTGAAAAAGCCAATGAGCTAAAAATTGTTGTTTTCAATAAATCGGACTTTGAGTGGGCCGAAAAATATGCAGCTTTGGTGAATGAAAACTGTATTTTATACCTACAACCTGAATGGGATAAAGCTGAACAAGTTTTACCTTTAATCATTGATTATGTAAAGCAAAATCCGAAATGGAAAATTAGCTTACAAACACATAAATACCTGCAAATACCTTAGGGTAAATTCGTATAATTAAATTCGAAATCTGAAAAAAAAATTCTAATTATTTGGAACAAAATTCTAATATCATATCGTTTCTTTATTTTAAAGATGAATATTGAAAAGTTTGATTTTTACAACAAAATGCATTCAACTTATAAAGGAAAATCAATTTATTAATTGAAAATATTTTATTGATAAATTTTTAAGAAAAAAGTTCTTGTTAGATACGTCTAACTTTTTATTTTTGCAGTGCTAAAATTAAATGAAAACCAATTCTGATAAATCATTAAGTGAAATACATGAAAGTGTAAAAGTACCTGTTCAAAAAAACTGGTGGCGAACTTTATTGGCATTTATTGGTCCCGCGTATTTAGTGAGTGTTGGTTATATGGATCCTGGAAATTGGGCTACAGATATAGCTGGTGGAAGTGCATTTGGATACAAGCTAGTTTGGGTTTTATTAATGAGTAATTTAATGGCATTGCTGCTTCAAAGTTTAGCCGCTAGATTAGGAATTGTAAAAGGTTGGGATTTAGCGCAAGCAAGCCGCCAACAATACCCTCAATGGACAAATATTTCCTTATATGTTTTTGCGGAAATTGCCATTGCCGCTTGCGATTTAGCTGAAATTATTGGAATGGCCATTGGGTTAAATTTATTATTTGATTTGCCATTACTTTACGGTGTATTAATTACTGTTTTCGATTCTTTTTTATTGCTATTATTAATTAATAAAGGAGTTCGAAAATTGGAAATGTTTATATTCTCACTGGTGAGTATCATTGGTATTTCATTCATTGTGGAGTTAATCATAGTAAAACCAAATTTATTAGAAGTAAGCAAAGGTTTTATTCCTTCTAATTTGGATGGAAATGCGCTTTATATTGCCATTGGAATCATTGGTGCTACCGTGATGCCACATAACTTATATTTACATTCAGCTTTGGTACAATCTCGGAAAATCGACAAGACATTTTCGGGAATAAAAACTGCTTTAAAATATAATTTTATTGATTCATTTGTGGCTTTGAATTTGGCGTTTTTTGTAAATGCTGCCATCCTTATTTTAGCGGCAACTGCTTTTTATAAGTTGGGTTATAACAATATTTCAAGTATTCAAGATGCCCATTTATTGTTACAAAATTTGTTTGGTAACATTGCTCCTACCCTATTTGCCATTGCGTTAATTTGTGCTGGACAAAGTTCAACGATTACAGGAACTTTAGCCGGACAAATAATCATGGAAGGTTATTTGAATTTACGAATTAGTCCAATGTTACGAAGGTTGGTAACACGTTTAATTGCCATTGTTCCTGCAGTAGTTACCATATTAATTTTTGGCAATGAAAAGCTGGGTGAATTATTAGTTTTAAGTCAAGTAATATTAAGTTTACAGTTAGGATTTGCGGTAATTCCATTGATTCATTTTACCAGCAGTAAAAAATTAATGGGTGAATTTGCCATCAAAAATTGGGTGAAAATATTGGCATGGATTTCCGCAATTTTAATTATTGGTTTAAATATTAAATTGGTTTTTGAAGAAGTATATAAATTATTTGAAATGCTTGATTC
>JBIILW010000207.1:0-4271 GCA_044338265.1 Bacteroidia bacterium
TCTGATGTTTTATCTCTACCATATACTTGATATTCCTTAAATGGAGTTGGAAACACAGAAAAATTATTCCAATAAAGCTCATTATTTAAACCTGATCTACATATTCTTCTGATTCCACATTGTGCATGTACAATTTTTGTTAAAAATAGAATGAGTAATAATATGTAAATTTTTTTTATCAAAACTACTTTGTTCCTACAATTACACTTGTTAAATCTTCTTCTTTTAAATACAAATTCGCTAATTCTTTCAGTCTTTCCGCTGTTGTATTTTTAATTATTTCTATAAACTCATAGAAATATTGGTATTCTAAATCAAAATCTTTCAGTATTTTAAAACGATCGGCTAAGCTAAAAGGCCCATCTATACTACGTAAAAATGATCCTAAAAGATAGTTTTTAGCTGTTTTCAGTTCTTTTTCTCCTATCAATTCGTCTCTTAATTTTGCTAATTCTTTGTATATTTCTTTGATTCCCGTTTCACATAACTCATTATTCATTTCAGTATCTATATACCAACAAGCATCAAAAGGATAAGCCTCAATAGCTGAATATATTCCATAAGTTAATCCCTTTTCTTCACGTATATTCTTCATTAATCTTGAGCCAAAATAGCCTCCCAATATTAAATTTAGTAGTTGCATTTCCCTAAAATCTGGATGATTTCTATTGAATAATCTTCTACCAATTCTAATGGCACTTTGTACCGAATTTATCTTATCTATATATAAATCAGTTACTTCTGTTTTTTTTGTTTCGTACGTATAGTTTAATTTATCATAAACTTTAAACGTATTAGAACCAAAATTTGTATCAATTGATTTTATGGTATCATTGTCAACATAACCTGAGGCTAAAATGTATTTGATCCCTTTTTGATAATGTTTTTTATAAAAATCAACTAATTGTTCTTTCTGAATAGATTCAATATCTGAAATGTTTGAATATGAACCATAAAGTGTATTTTCTCCAAATATGGCTTCATTAAATGCTCTTCTCACTATATATGAATTTCTTTCCTCGTTAACTTTCAAATTTTGAATGGCATTTTTCTTCAATATTTCTAAGTCATTTTCAGGAAATAGGGAATCGGTAAGTATTTCAACAATAAATGGTAAGCAATTTGTTAAGTGTTTATTTAAACAATATAATGTAATAATTGCTTCTTCTGTTGTGTTTTTTGTTTGAAAATAAGCGCCATAAAAATCCAGTTTTTCGGCCAATTCTGCTGCTGAATATTTGCTAGTTCCCTCACTTAACATTTTTGATGTAAAGTTAGCTTGGCTTTTATATTCTTGAATAGTTGTTCCCGCATCAAAAACCAAATCTATTTTTATAACCTCTTCATTACTAGCATTAATAGTATAAAGCCTTATGCTATTTCTTAAAATATTTTCCTGAGCCTCTTTAATATATATACTCTTTATTTCCACCACATTGGGTGAACTTTTTCTATTTAGTGCCATTTTTTTTTGATAAATAATAAAGAGTTGAACAATTTGTAGGAATCAATATTTGATTAGCAATATTTATGATATCTGCTTCTGTAACTTTTAAATAAGAATCTGCTTCCGTGTTAACTAATTCAATGTCACCCAAAACCCAAGCATATGCCAGTTTCATTGCTTTATTTAAAACAGTCATATCATTGAAACGAATATTTGTTTCTGATTTGTTTTTAATTTTTGTCAACTCATTAGTTCCAACGCCATTGTTTTTAAAGTCTTCTAGCGTGTTTAAAATAGCATTTTCAGCGGTTCCCATGCTTACTCCTTTGCTTAGTTTTCCTTCTATCATCAATAAGCCAGCTTCTACATCTCCGCTTATGTATGCGTCTAATTCACTGAATAGATTTTTGTTTTTTACCAAATCAACGTAAAATCTTGACGATTTTCCAGCACCTAAAATATCTGTGAGCATATCTGCAGCAAAATATTTTTCATCTGTTCTGGCTGGCATGTGATAAGCTTTTACAATCATATCCAATGGAACATCAGCATATAAAGTTTCTGTTCTGGCTTCTGTTTGTTTTGGTTCTTGACTATAACTAGGTTTAACATAGTTTTGCGAAGGAATAGGAGCAAACCATTTGTTAACTAAAATTTTACAAGTTTCTAAGTCTAAATTTCCTGCTAATACTAATACCGCATTATTTGGACAATAAAAGTTTTTGAAAAAAGTTTTTACATCTTCAAGCTTAGCATTTTCTATATGGCTTATTTCTTTTCCTATTGTTGGCCAATTGTATGGATGAACTTTATATGCCAAAGGCAATATTTTTAACCAAACATCTCCATAAGGCTGATTCAAATAACGCTCCTTAAACTCTTCAATTACTACATTTCTTTGAATATCTAAGCTTTCTTGACTAAAATCTAAACTTAACATTCTATCACTTTCTAGCCAAAATCCAGTTTCAATATTATTAGCTGGTAACGTTAAATAATAATTTGTGATGTCATTACTGGTAAATGCATTACTCTCGCCACTGGCGTCCTGAAGCACCGTGTCAAACTCTTCTATGTTTACAGAACCTCCAAACATTAAGTGCTCAAATAAATGTGCAAAACCTGTTTTATCAGGATTTTCGTGTTTGGAACCCACATTGTAAAGCATATTTAAAACACAAAGTTGTGTGCTATCATCAAAATGATGAATTATATGAAGGCCATTGGCCAATTGAAACTGATTATATTTGATCAAAATTTATTGTTTTATAAAAGATATATTTATTGCAAAAATAGGAGAGATGTAGACAATATTTTAAACCATTACTTCACACTTAAACGCACAAATTGAAAAGCTGTATATTTTTATTGAACAATAAAAGAGCTGAATAGTTGTTTTTATCATTGATAGCTTATATTTATTTCAATATTTAGTTTTTACTTCAATACTTTATTCCAATTATAATATAAAGGTTTTAGTATGTTGTAATTAATATAATATACAAAATATTAATCGTATAAAATGGCTAAAATGTCGCAATTGGTTTAATTGCTAATAAAACCAATGATTAAGGCAAATATTTACTCGTTATATTGCTCCAAAATCCAATATATTTTGTTTTTGAGAATATAATCAATTATTTTGCTACAAAATGTCGTACAGAGATAAATTACAATACTTGTTGGTTAAAAAATTGAATATTTCAAATTCAAAAGCAAAAGAAATTATTTTATCAAATATGATTTTGGTAAATACTGAAAATGTGTGCGATAACATTGAAATATTGGAAACAGATTCGGTTTTTTATAAAAATGAAATTATTCAAATTGGTAAAAAATTAATATATGTCGCACTCTACAAACCACGAGGAATAGAGAGCACCTTGAACGAAAAAATAGCTCAAAACCTATCAACTATTATTAATTTTAAAGAAAAACTCTTTCCAGTTGGTCGTTTAGATAAAGAATCGGAAGGATTATTGATTTTAACCAACGATGGTTACTATTTCAACAAAACCATCAACCCTGCAAGTGAAGTAGAAAAAGAATACATAGTAACTGTAAATAAGCCAATTACCAAAGAATTTATTATAGAAATGAGTAAAGGAGTAGAAATTTTAGGTCAAATTACATTGCCATGCAAAATGGAAATTTTGGATGAATTTACCTTTAAAATTATTCTAGTTCAAGGATTAAACAGACAAATAAGACGCATGTGTTTTAAGCTTAATTACATGGTAACTAGTTTAAAACGAGTAAGAATTGGAAAAATTAACCTTGAAAACTTACAGCCAAAAGAATATAGAATGATTGATATAGAAATGTAGGTTTACAAACTCATTAAGTCCTTAAACTTAACAGCTTGTCTTCGGCTAACTTCTACTTTCATTCCATCTTTCATATAAAATAACAATCCGCTATTGAAAAAAGGTTCTATTTTATCTAAATAGTTTAGGTTTATAATCTGCTGACGATTTGCCCTAAAAAACATTTTTGGACTGAGTCTTTCGTCCAGCGCATTTAAGGTTCTATGAATTAAAGGCTGGTATTTATCAAAGAAAATTTTAGCATAGTTCCCATTGCTTTCTATTAGTCTGATATCGTTTAACTTAACATACCAACAGCGTTCTCCATCTCTAATATATACTTGGCTATCTTCCGCTAATCTATGAGTAACTCTTTGCTCATCTGCAAGCGCAATTTGTTTTTTTGCCTTAGCAATAGCTTCGCGTAAGCGACTAGTTTCTATTGGTTTTAAAATATAATCGAGTGCATTTACTTCAAATGCTTTGATGGCAAATTCGTTGTAAGCACTTGTAAAAAT
>JBIILW010000208.1:0-4270 GCA_044338265.1 Bacteroidia bacterium
CTGATATCATCTACAGAGTTATTGCTGGCTGCATCTAATTCATAAATATTAAATGAGGCGTTATTATTAAATGCATTGCAACTATCACAATTGTTACAAGCTTCTAATTCAGGAGTTAGGTTGGTACAATTTATAGTTTTTGCTAATAACCTAGCAGACGTGGTTTTACCCACACCACGAGGACCGCAAAACAAAAATGCATGTGCTAAATGTTTGTTTTTGATGGCATTTTTTAGCGTTTGAACCACATGACCTTGGCCAATTACAGTGTCAAAACTTGCCGGACGATATTTACGGGCTGAAACCACAAAATTTTCCATGTCCGCAATTAATTTTATTTTTCTCACATAATAAAATTAAACTGCTAATTGTGGATATTATTTTTGATTTTAGCTACTAGAAGTTGATTTCTGGCTAAAATCCTAATTATACATTCTCCAACGAACCCCAAATCTAAGAGTAGTTAAAGGTAAAGGATTTCCGGGTGTGCTGTAAAATCCTTTGGAGGCAACCCAATCTTGGTTCAAATGTTCGTAGGAAGCAAATATTACAGCATGCCTAATTTCACCACAAACAAAAACATTGATTAATGGATAATTTCCTATGAGTTTTTTGTCTTGTAAATAAAACCCTCTGGTGGCTGGGTTATATGCTTGCGCATAAAAATCGGTGTTGTAAAATACATCAACTCCCAACTGTAAATTCAATGCTTTTTGAAACATCATTTGCTGGAAATAATAACGCAAAATGGCTCCAAATTCTGGCAATCGAATATAGTTTTCTGAAGCTTTTTGATAAATGATTCTGTTATCGAAATAAAACTTCCAAAGTTGAAAGGTTTTTTGAATTTCAATTGTATTTACCAAAGCAATATTATTGTTTTGAATTGGCGTAGCATCTTTCCCAAAATACACCCAATTTGCTAAAATATTTTGATTAAATATAAACTTGAAATTATGCTTAAATACACGAGTTTGAAGCGAACCATGAATGTTTGAAATGTTTATTTTATTAAAATTACTGTTATCCCAATTAAATTGAGTGCTGTTAAAGTAAGTAAATGTAAAATCTGGCGTATATAAATGGTTAAATATACCACCACTTAAGTTAAACCAAGGCGTTTTGTAACAAATGTCACCACTTAATTTTAAGTCATTTTGATTATATCCTAAAGGCGAATAGGCACCATGTGCTTTAAACGAAATGCCATAATCTTTATAAACTTCTCTTTCAATGGTTCCTTCAAAAATAACATTGTTATAAGAGCGATTATTGGTTTGTAAATCAGTATTTAAAAATTGATGCGTAGCAGCAAATTCCACAAAACGCATTTCATTTTTTCTGTCGGTATTATAAAGTGTGTAGGCAAATTTATTGGTAAAAGTTTGAGAAGTTACAGAATCGTTAAATGCTTTTATTAAGCCATTTGGGAAAATAGTAAGGTTTGAATCGTTGGTAACTCTTAAATAATAAATTTCATCTTCGGCTTTTAAAGTATGGCTAAAATGGCCATAACTTACAAAGTTTTCGGTGGTATCTTCTTTGTTAAATTGTATAGTAGATTTACCATAATAAAAATATTGTTTCATATAAAAACTTCTATTTTTAAAACCATTCTCGGTGGTATTTAAATTCACATTTCCAGTTTTTCTTCCACCAGAGATTGCTTCAAACGATGAATCTTTACTGAGTCCACCACTTTCCTCGTTATAACCCAAGTTCCAAGTTAAATTTGCTAATAAGGCATATTTTCCAGTTTTGGATTGGTAATAAGTAAATGCTTGCGTGAAATATTCACTGTTTTTTTGTCGAACAAAATTCCCCTTAGAAGTTAGCCTAAAATAATCAATTCCAAACATCCAACGTGGCGTAACATTAATGGCTAATTTGGTTTTTAAATAAACCATATCAACACCACCTTGCGTAAAATTGATGTCTGTAATGGGTTGTTTTGAATTATAATATACTCTTTCTTCAGGTTTATAAAAATAAGCACTCCAAGGATTTTGGGTAAATTTATAACCCAAACTTTTGTTATAATTAAAAATTAAAGATTGGCCAGCGGAACCAATATTTCCCATATCTTGAAACAAACCATATTTGGAATACAGGGGATGAAACAATTCGTTTTTGGTAATGCTGGTATCTAAAGCCACCCATTTTTCATTTCTGTCTATTTGCTTTTCAGTAATGGTATAAGTAATTATTTTACTTTTAAAAATATTGGTATCTATTTGTGCACTTGCACTTTGATACAAGTTAAAACATAAAAGGAGGAGTATAAATTTATAAAATTGTTTCATTCTTAATTCATTATTTGGGTAAATAAATTACCGGTTTCAATTTGATTGGTTAGCCAAAATGATACCAATTATTTGAAGATGCGAATTAACTTTTTTTATTTGGAAATTTCTTTCACAAAGTTAAGTTACTTTTGCACTACAATTTTTTTAAATTGCAAAGCAACATTTATGAAGTTTGAAGAGTATAATATATCGCCCGAAATAAAGAAAAGTATCGCAGAATTGGGGTTTAGGCGTCCTACTGATATTCAGTTTAAAGCCATTGGTCCCATTTTAAAAGGCGAAGATGTAATGGCGGTAGCACAAACGGGAACTGGAAAAACAGCTGCATTTGCCATTCCAATTCTTCATTTATTACAACAAAGAAAAAAGAAAGGTACTTATATTAAATGTTTGGTTTTATTGCCAACTCGTGAGTTAGCGGTTCAAATTACTGAGGTTTTTAGAGCCATTTCAAAATATACCGATTTAAAAATAGTTTGTTTGATGGGTGGTGTTGGACAAGACGATCAAATTTTTGAGTTAACAGTTGGTGCCGATGTGGTAATTGCCACTCCGGGCCGCATGTTCGACTTACAAAGTCAAGGTTATATTGAATTAGATAGGGTAGAAATGTTGGTACTTGATGAGGCAGATAAAATGCTTGACAAAGGATTTAACAAAGACATTCACGATATTATTAAACGCATTCCAAGAGTTCATCAAACATTGTTTTTTTCGGCTACCTTAAATCGTCAAATAAAAACTTTGGCATATTCAGTAGTTGCAAATCCAATTAGAATTCAAATTTCACCTAAAAATCCTGTTTCTAAAAATGTAAGTCATGCGTTGGCTTTTGTAGAAATGGACGATAAACGATTTTTCTTGGAACGCTTAATCAAAGAAGCACCTGAAAGTAAAATATTAGTATTTGTAAGAACAAAAGTTCGTGCAGAACGTGTGTTTAGTGCTATGCAAAGAGTTGGAATTGTAACGCTAACTATGCATGGTGATAAGGAACAAGAAGACCGCTTAGCGGTAATGAATGATTTTAAATTAGGTAATGTTAAAGTTTTAATTGCTACCGATTTAAGTGCAAGGGGAATTGATATTGAAAATGTAGATTATGTAATTAACTACGACTTACCAGATTTACCTGAAAATTATGTGCACCGAGTTGGAAGAACAGGTAGGGGAGTAAAATCAGGAAAAGCAGTTTCATTCTGCAGTGAGGAAGAAAAGAAAATACTAAAAGACATTGAAGCATTTTTGGGAAATGAAATTAATTTATTGGAAGTAGACAAAGCAACATACTTGGAAACGCTTGATTTTAGTGACGATGGAAACAAAAACTGGAAAGCATTACTGAAAGACAATGCTCAATTTGCACAAAAAAAAGAAGTAAAAAAGAAACAGAAAAGATTTTAGAAAAGTAAAATTTTTCTGAATAAATGCTTTTTAGAGATTGTTTTGTTATGTTTGACGTAATCAAAAACATATTTCACTAATATTTAGCAAAAAAACACACATGAAAAAAATAATTTTTACAGCATTAATCATCATTTCAGGATTCATTATGTTAGAATCTTTTGGAACAATAGGTTTAGGTAAAAAAGATGGTACAGAGCCAGGATATACAGGATCTCCAGGCGATTCTTTAAAAAACTGTACAGCTTGTCATGGAGGAAAAGCTTACAACGAAATAGGTTGGATAAAATCAAATATTCCTTCAAGTGGTTATGTTCCTGGTACTTCTTATAGAATAGAGGCAATAGGTTATGGAGTTACACATAACAGGTTTGGTTTTTTGATTTCGCCACAAGCAATCAACGGAAATTTATTAGGAACCTTAGAATTAATCGATACGGTGAAGACTAAATTAGTTGGTAATAATAAATACATCACTTATACAGCAAAAGGAGTAGATGGCATAGATTCATTAGCATGGTATTTTAATTGGATTGCACCTGCTGCAGGAACCGGCGATG
>JBIILW010000209.1:0-4231 GCA_044338265.1 Bacteroidia bacterium
AGGTTATAACCTGTTGAATTTTTTAAGGTATTGGCACCTGTCCAAATTATTTCACCATTGGCCAAAACCACTTGAATATTTAACACATAATCACGAGTAGTTCCATACTTTAAAGCCCTCGGGCCACCGCTGCTATGCGCTAAGTTTCCTCCCAAAAAACAACTTCCTTTACTAGCAGGATCAGGTGGATAAAACAAACCTTTTTCAATAACTGCTTGTTGAAATGCCTCATTGATTACACCTGGTTCAACTGTAGCTTGAAAATTTCTTTCATCAATATTGATAATTTTATTAAAGCGTTCCATGGCTACAATCAAACCTCCATGAACTGCCAATGCACCGCCACTTAATCCAGTTCCCGCACCTCTAGGTGTAACAATAATTTGTTGCTCATTGCAATATTTTAAAATAGCAGAAACTTCTAATTCATTGCTTGGTTTAATCACCACATCGGGCATAAAACTGAGGTCCTCGGTATAATCGTGGGTATAATTTTGCTTGTCTTCATTTTGTACCAAAACAAAGTTTTTCCCAACTATACTTTCAAAAAACTGAATGTCGGTTTGATTGATTGTTTTATAAATAGATACTGTTTGCATTTTATATTTTTTAATTTTTAAACGAAAATAAAGTGGCTGATTAGAAAGTTTCAAGTTCGAGGCTTGCGAAGGTAGAAAAATGGGAGTTTGCTTTTCGCAAATGACCATTTTTATAACAAGCATAACGAAGAAATTGGAAGTTTCTTGCAGACACTATTTGGTTATTTGTAATATTCTAATGGGCGCTTTAGCCGGAACCAATCCTGCTTTTAAAATAATACGTTGACCTTGGTCACCAACAATATAATTGATAAAATCATTTCCCAAAGTTAAACTCGCTTGTCTGCCTATTACAAATATTTCCCTGCAAAAAGGATATTGCCTGATGGCAACATTGGCCTGAATCGGTTTATAGGTTAAGGATTCATAAGTAATTTTTCTTGGAATTACTTCCACCACTTTTATTCGGTTCAAAAAGCCTTTCATTTTGCTATCGTCCTTATCGCTTATCCAGTTTAAGCCAATAATTCCTATAGCATTTTTATTTTTTTCTACATAATCTATTACTTCAGGATTGCTGTTCACAGCAAAACAATGTTTAGCTAAATCTTTTCCATTCAATAACGAATCTTTAAAATATTGCGTAGCACCCGAACCCGGATTATCAAAAACTACTTGAAGTTTACCCAGCTTATTTTTACTGAAAATTTGACTCCAATCGTTAGCTGTTCCGTCCATTAATTGTTTAATTTGATTCACTGTAAAAATAGTATCCGTATTCTCCTTATTTACTATAAATGCCAAGGCATCAATGGCAACTTTTACTTGAGAAAACTTGTATTGTTCTTGGTCTATGGCTGTTTGTTCAGCAACATTAGCCATGCGAGGAATAATGGCTAACTTACAACTGTCGGCAAGCATCAGGCGCATGGCATCAGCCGGATTGGTATAAATAAAATCTATTTGTTTTTGATCGTTGATGGATTCAAAAACCATTTCTTCAGCTTCGATCACAGGGCGTAAACTTTCATCTACCGCTACACTAATTCTGTTGTTATCTTCTACTGCTTTTTTGGGTTCGTTGCCATTGCCACAGGCAAAAAAAACAAAACTTATAAATGCTAAAATGATTTTGTTTATGTCGATGGCCTGATTAAATATTTTCATGAGTAATTTGATTGAAAGATTACAAGATTTAAAGATTACAAAGTTATTATATTGAACGATAAAATAAAGTTGGTTTTGTTTAATTAATTTCTTGAAAGTTGACTTCATTAAACACTTTTTAAAAATATTTCCCTTTCGCCTTTCGTGAATATTACTTGATGAAATAAATCTAACAACTGACAACTATCAACTGACAACTATTACTGTTCCATATACAAGTTAATATCGTCAATAATTTTAAGGCTAATGGCTTCGTAAGTTTTATTTGAAAGCGTTTGCTGACTTTCTAAGTTTCTATTTAATTCATAAAACTTATCTGTCCATTCTTTGGGTGCAATTGGCATGAAGTTCCCTGCTGGTAAATTGGGGTATAAATTGTCTTTATTGCCATCAAATCGGGCATAAACATGAACATCAAATGCTTCATCGCTAAAAACTTCCGATGAAATTATTTGTCCGCTTTGTACCGATACCAATTGGTAAGAAACCTTAGCTGCTACTTTTCGGTATTGTTTGGTTTCTTTATAACTTACTTTTTTAAATTTAATCACCGATTGTGCATCACCTGTTTCATTCACTACTCGTTGGCTAAACGATTCGTATGCATTTTCAATACTGGTAGTTGGTTTCATTTCGTCAAAAATAATATCATTTACATCTATCAATAAAAAATACTTGGCACCAATTAACTTTCCTGCTTTACTAGCTGTTTCAGTATCTATAATTTCATTAATCTCAAATGCTTTTTCTTTCAATTGATTTTCTAAACTATTGCGGTCTATTATTTTCAAAAAAGGGTTATTTGTATTGCTTAATTTATTTAACAAAAGCTGGTAAAAAGAACTGTCTTCTTGATTAGCAAATGTTTTTTTACTCACCAAAATAGCAGCAAGTGGCAAACTTGCTTTTTGTAAGGATTCATTTAATAACTGCAAAGTTTGCTTATAAGTATTATCGAAACTTGCTACTTGACCAAAAACTTTATAAGCGGTTTTATAATTTTTAACTTCCATATATTTTAAACCTTGATTGTATAATGGTTCCACCACACTTTGAATTCGTAATACTGAAACATTTTTATAACTGCTGTCAAATTCTAAAATTCTATCAAAAGCCAATTCTGCTTTATCAAATTTATTTTCCTTTATTAGGCCAAGGCCAATGTCGTATTGTTTGCTTATAAACTCTTGCTTAGTTTCCTCGTAAAGTTGGTCGTAAAGTGTTTGCCAATTCAGGTCAATGCCAATGTTTTTTAAATGATTGAAATAATCTTTACAGTAATTATATTGTCTTAAAGCATCTTCATTATCACCCGAAACCACATGTTTGCCAAATGCACTGAACTTTGCGTCAAGCACTATTTGCGTATTTTTTTGTAAGCCCAATTTTGCTTTGGTATTTTTAGGATTGATAAAAAATGCTGTATAATAATTATCGGCAGCATCGCTGTAATTACCTTCTGTTGCTTGTTTGTCGGCAATTTGAATAAACTTTAACGAGCTGTCGCAAGCCATTAACTGAATTAAGAGAACAAATAAGAAAAGTTTTTTCATGTGTTATATTCCACCAAAAATAAGATAAACATAATCATTAAAAAAAATACTTTTTAAATGGCTAAATAATTTGATAGAATAATTAATTTTGAAACGAATGGATAACACAAATCAAACTGGAATAAACATTAATAAATTCATTA
The DNA here is from genome assembly GCA_044338265.1 of Bacteroidia bacterium. GTDB lineage: Bacteria > Bacteroidota > Bacteroidia > UKL13-3 > UKL13-3 > JAAFJM01. Next base: position 3,403 of record JBIILW010000209.1, read on the forward strand.
GCGATACTGGCATGTGTTCGAGGCGAGTGGCTGAAAAATACATTGTGGAGGAACGTGTAACCATTAATAATAATGTTGCCAAGCTTGGCAATAGGGTAAATCCTGGTGATGTGGTTAGGGTAGATGGTGAAAAGCTAAAAACTGTTTCCAACGATATTTACATTGTGTTTAACAAACCAGTTGGAATCATTTGTACCACCGAATTAAAAATAAAAAACAATATCATTCAATACATCAATCATCCTAAGCGCATGTTTCCCATTGGCCGCTTAGACAAGGAAAGTGAAGGATTGATTTTTTTAACCAACGATGGAAATATTGTCAATAAAATATTAAGAGCAGGCAATAACCACGAGAAAGAATACATAGTTACGGTAGATAAACCCATTAACGAAAAGTTTATGGAACGCATGAGCAATGGCATTCCAATGCTTGGAACTGTTACCCATAAATGTCAGGTAGAAATGCTGAGTACTTTTGTTTTCAAAATTATTTTAACTCAAGGTTTGAACCGACAAATTCGCAGAATGTGTAGTTTTTGTGGTTATGAAGTGCGTAAACTAAAACGAGTAAGAATCATGAACATTGGTCTTAAAAACTTAAAGTTGGGCGAATGGCGTGACTTTACTGCGCAAGAGTTAGAAGGTATTATGAAAATGGTTGCCACATCGAGCAAAACCACAGAGAAGTTTAACGCGGATGATTATGAAGACTAGATGGGATTTTGGATGTTGAATGTTTGATTATGGATGATGAAGTATGAATGATGAAGTATGAATGATGAAGTATGAATGATGAAGTATGAATGATGAAGTATGAATGATGAAGT
>JBIILW010000210.1:0-4218 GCA_044338265.1 Bacteroidia bacterium
CTCAGGTGTTTTAACTTTTGTTCGTGTTGAGTTTGCTGGTATTCCTTTATCTACTGCTTCTAACTCTGAAATTAATGGCATTACTTTTTATTCAGTTGGTCGCAAAACTTTAGTTGATCATGTACAAGTTTCATACTCTGGCGATGATTCATACGAATGGTTTGGTGGAACTGTAAATGCTAAACATTTAATAGCTTTTGCTGGTATTGACGATGATTTTGATTCTGATAACGGATTTAGAGGTCAAGTTCAGTTTGCTATTGGCGCTCGTATTCCTCAAAATGCGGATCAAAGTGGTTCTAATGGTTTTGAAAGCGATAATGATGCAAATGGTTCTACAAATTCTCCAAGAACAGCTGCCATTTTCTCAAACGTAACTATGGTTGGTCCTTATTATAATGGTCAAACGGTTACACCAAATGCAAATTTTGGTCGTGCTGCTCATATTCGTAGAAACTCTGCTTTAACTATCGTAAATTCTATTTTCACTGGTTTCCCAGTAGCAGGTTTAATTATCGATTCAAGAAGAACAAATGCTGCTTTCCAAAGTGGAGTTGCAGTTTATAAAAACAATATAATTGCTGGTATTCCATTAGGATATGCTGGTAGATTAGCTTCAACTTCTGATACTTTGGCTTTAACAACAAGTACACAAGTTGCTGCTTGGGTTGTTGCTAACGGAACTGATACTTTTAACACTTCAAATGAAGTAAATTTAGTAAGACCAAATTTATATACAAACCCTAATTACGCTCCTGCAAGTGCTTCGGCTGCTAATACAGGTTCTAATTTTACAACAGGTAAAACGCCTTTTAATTCATCTCCATTAGTAGATTTTACTTTTGCTCCTTCTGTTCCAAATTCTAAAGTTTATAACTTTACTAATTTAACAAATACAAGAGGAATTAACACTACTTACAGTTGGGATTTTGGTGGTTTAGGTTCATCAACACAGGCTAATCCTTCATTTACATTTACAACAAATGGTAGTTTTATCGTTAAGTTAACAGCTACTAATGCTTTTGATTCATCATTTGTAAATAAAACTGTAGTAGTTTCAGTTTCTGATAAACCTGCTGCAAACTTTACTTATGTTCAAGGCACTGCCGCTGGTTCACGTGAGTTTACTTTTACAAATACAACTGATGAAAAAGGTGCTGCTACTACTTACGCTTGGGATTTTGGAGTTACTACTTCAACTGCTGATACTTCATCGGCTAAAAACCCAGTATTTAATTACGCTGCAAACGGAACTTACACCGTTCGTTTAATTGCAAGCAATGCATTTTTAGCTGATACAATTACTAAAACTGTAACTGTAACTGCTACTGATGTTAAAGAAGTAAATATAGCAATGAATCAAATAGCTGTATATCCAAATCCTGCTAATGAAAACGTAACAGTTTCATTCGATTTATTAAATGCTAACGATGTTCAAATTGATTTAATTGACATTACTGGTAAAACAATCAGAGCTACAAACTCAATGAGATTTGGTGCTGGAATGAACGAAATTTCATTAAACACTGCTGATATTACTCAAGGTATATACTTTGTAAAAGTAAGCACTTCAGAGTTAAGCAAAACAACACGTTTAGTAATTATAAAATAAGAATAATAAAAACATAAAAAGCGGCTCAAAACCGCTTTTTAAATATTTGTTTGAGAATTAAAAGCATCACTGTTTCAGTGGTGCTTTTTTTATGCTACATGCAGCATAATTCTAAAGGTAGTTCCTTTTCCAGCTTCACTGTTTCTAACAAATATTTTACCTTTATGGTAACCTTCTACTATTCGTTTTACCAACGATAATCCTAATCCCCATCCACGTTTTTTGGTGGTAAATCCTGGTTTGAAAACTGTATTGAATTTTGATTTTGGAATTCCTTTTCCGGTATCGTGAATATCAATATAAACAAACTTAGCATCGTGGCTAATGTTTATATTTAACTCGCCTTTTCCGTTCATCGCATCTATGGCGTTTTTACTTAGGTTTTCTAAAACCCAATCAAATAATGGAACATTTATTTTAGCCCAATTACCAGGCTTGGCTATGTTTATATGAATATTTACCAAACTAGAAACACGTGTTTTCATGTATTGCATTGATTTTTCAACTACCAAATCCATGTTTTCTTCTTTTAAAATAGGCTCAGAACCTATTTTGCTGAATCGTTCGGTAATTAACTCCAATCTTTTGGTATCGTTTTGAAGTTCATCAAGCAAATATCCTTGTTCTTCTTTGGGTGTTTCTCTCAATAAATTTATCCATTCGTTCAACGATGAAATAGGAGTTCCTAATTGATGCGCTGTTTCTTTGCTCATTCCCACCCAAACTTGGTTTTGCTCAGCTCTACGGCTGCTGCTTAACGCCAAATAACTCATAATGGCAAAGAAACCAATTAATGCTAATTGAATAGCAGGATAAGCCTTTAATTGGGTAAGAACAATGGAATTTTTATAGTATAGTAAATTGTAAAAATTATTTTCAGCATCATAAACTATTTTGATGGGTTCATGTTCGCTTTTCATTTCCAATAATTGGTCGTTTAAAAAAGCGGTATCTTTTGCTTGAATGGAATCAAGATTTCTGTAACTAATGATGTTGTTATTTCCATCAGTAAGAATAATTGGGATGGTTTCGTTTCCGGTAACTATATCCAACATAAAATCAATATTGCCTTCCGCCTTCGCCATTGATTGCGTAGCATTGGCCCATAATTTTATCTTTTTTTCTTCTTCAATAGAAAGCTGTTTTACTAATTTAGTGGTGTACCAAATTGAAAATATTCCTATGCAAAGTGCAATGATTGCCAAAGCACGTTTCCACCATTTTTTTTGTTCGTATAAACGCATATATGTAAAAACGAAAATAGGAAAATTTTAGGACTGTAGTTATTATTAAAATAAAAAGACCTGACAGGTTTAAAAACCTGTCAGGAATCGTAGTTTATTAAACCACCGGTTTAAACTGTTCAAAAGCTTGTAAGCAATCGTGACAGTAATGCATTGACCTGCATAAAGTTGGTCCAAAAGGTGTTTTCATTTCTGTGTTTATACTGCTGCAATGCGGGCAAATACAATGTGCTAAAAGCTCCATGGTAATTTCCCCTTCATGTTTTGGAGGAGGAGCAAGTCCATGTTTTTTCAAACATAATAACCCACGTTCAGTTAGTTTATTGCTGTTCCAAGGAGTATCAAAAGTGGTTTTTACTTCTATGGTTTCAATACCTATTTCTTTCAATCTGTCGGCCACCATATTTTCCATCATTTTTAGCGCTGGACAACCGGTAAAAGTAGGCGTCATTTCTACATATACATTGCTTTCGCCACGGATTTCTACTTTAGTAATGATACCCATATCCACCATACTTAAAGTTGGTATTTCTGGGTCTTTAACTACTTCAAGTGCAGTCCATATTTCTTTTTCTGTTAACATTTTTTTAATTTAAAAATTAGATGATTGAAAGATTACAAAAATTACAAGGTTAGTTTGCCACAGATTTCACAGATTACACGGAGAATTCAGAAAGATAATTTGAAGTTAAATACGATAAATAGTTTTAGACTTAAATAGGCCTTCAATCTTTCCAACCTTGTAATTTTTCCAATCTTTGTAATTGCTTTAGCTTACCACTGCGCAGTGGGATCAAGGCGGAATACTTCACCCATTTCCTCTACTAATTGTTGTAAATAATCAGTATGATAACCTTTGCGTCCACCTAATATTGGATCCCAAGTTTTAGTATTAGGAATTTTTAAATTTGCCTTTTCTATAAAAGGTATAATGTTTGCCATCCAACGATTTTTCAGGGTTTCTTCGCCTTCAAAAATATTATCGTTTTGCAATTCTTTTTCAAAGTCACCTTCTTCAAACATGCCTAATGCATAGTTCCAACTTTCGTTCAGTGCAGTTTGCATTCTGGCTTTACTTTCTTCCGTTCCATTTCCTAATTTTACTACCCAAGTATTGGCATGAAAAACATGGTATTTTAATTCACCTTTTATTTTTTTTGCTACTTGAGCCAAAGGCTCAAAGCTAGAGTTAGCAAGCATCTCAAAACGCAATTGGTCGGCATGGTCATATAAAAAATGACGCATCACTGAAAAATCGTATTCGCCATTTGGCAATTCTACAAATTGAGCACAATGCATTTTGTTGGCATCGCGCATGAATGCATTGGTGTCGGGTTCGTCTTCACCTAATTGGTGCAATAT
>JBIILW010000211.1:0-4210 GCA_044338265.1 Bacteroidia bacterium
ATTCCATCATCGCCAACATATCCACCATGTCCACGCACACTTTGATCGCCACCACTGCAGAAAGCTTTTCCGCCTTCGCCAGTTAAAATTACTACGCGCACATCCGTATTTTGGCGAGCCAATTCCATTGCTTCACTCATTTCTTGCACAGTTAAAGGTGTAAATGCATTGTGAACATGTGGTCGGTTAATGCTTATTTTGGCAATACCTTCATAGTATTGAAACAAAATTTCTTTGTATTCTTTTAGCGTAGTCCAGTTATATTTACTTGTCATATTTTTTTTTTATTTATTTTTTTCACTTTTGCCAGCAGCTAGCCGCTAGTAGCCAGTTGCTTGTTTTATAATTCTATCTTCTTAAATGCTTTGAAAATGGCCGCACTTTTATCCATATCAAAACTTAACTCAATTATTTTTGCACGTTCCGAAACATCATAAAATGTTTCTAATGCATTTGCAAACTCATCATTGTTTTTACAAATTAAGTAATTCAATCCATTTTCATCCGCTAAATTCTTGGCAGTTAAATGATGTTTGGTCAAGAAAAACTCTTCTAATTCTGGTTGAGTATTTGGTCCGTCAATTAAATTAAAAATTCCACCTCCATGATTATTTAGCAAAATAATGCGCAAATTGTTTGGAACAAAATTATTCCAAAAAGCATTTCTATCATAAAAAAAGGCTAAATCACCTGTTATTAAAGTTGCAATTTCATTGGTCATGTTGGCTGCGCCAATGGCGGTTGATGTGCAACCATCAATGCCACTTGTACCCCTATTGCAGAATGCAGAAATATTTTTATCAGGTAAACCCAAATAACTTACATAACGAATGGCAGTGCTATTCGCAATTTGCAATTGGCTATTTTCCGGTAAATTTTTAAGTACAAAATTTACTGTTACCAATTCATTGAATTCAACATTGTTTTGATTAATAAATTCAGCTATTTTTCTTTGTGATTTTAGCTCCATTAATCCCAAATATTCGGCATAAGTAGAACTAGGAAATTCAGCGTTTGCAATACTTTTTAGCACCTCATTATTATTGCCAAATAGGTATTCAGTAACATTGTTATAAGTATCTACCAAGGTTTCATCTTGTTGAATTCTAAAATGAAATTTTGGTTTTTGTTTCTTTAACCAAAGTTTCAAAGCCTTTGATAATACTGGTCCTCCCAAACTTATTATAAAATCTGGTTCTAAAACTTGTAAAGTTTCAATATTGGCTTGAGAAACTAAAAAATCAAATTGTTTCAACACTGAACTTTCATGTTGGTTAGAAACTACATCAGCTAAAATTGCAAAATCTTTTTTTGCCAATATTTTTAAAGTTGCTAATAATTTTAGATCAGGTAAATTTTGGCCTATAATAATAACTCTTTTTTGAGTTTGATGCAGCGCATCAATGATGTTTTTATTATCAAAATCACCAAAAATATTTAAAGGTTTTTCAAGATTTTCGATTACAATTTCTTCCTCCAAATTTTCGTACAAAGGTTCCACTAAAGGCACATTGATATGAACTGGCCCCATCACAGGATACATGGATTTATTTAAAAAAGTGCGAAGTTCGGAGTGCGAAGTGCGAAGTATGGTATTATAATTCAAACTCCCTCTTACATGACTTCCAAAAACATTTACTTGGTTAATCATTTGTCCATCTTGCTGATTTAGCAACTCCAAAGGTCTATCTGCAGTTAAAACTACTAAAGGAATTTTTTGGTAAAATGCTTCTGCAATGGCTGAATAAAAATTCAATGCAGCAGTGCCACTGGTACAAATTAAAGCTACAGGTTTTTGCAGTTGTTGCGCCATTCCCAATGCCATATATGCCGCACTTCTTTCATCAATGATGGAATATTTTTTTATTTTTTTGTTTCTGTTAAAAGCAAAAACCAAAGGCGCAGAACGCGAACCTGGACAAATAACTGCATGCTCAATTCCAAATTGGCTACAAATTTCCGCTAATATTTTTACGTGATTATTCAAATGCGCTGCAAAGTAATACCAATTGTATTTAAATTTACAATAGCTAATTTAAATTACAATGGTAAATGCTGCATGGCAGCATAATAAGTATTTGCAATAATTTTGAATGTTTTAGTTAATAATTTACTTAAATAAAATTATTATAAACTGTTATTGGAATGATATATTTAAAATCGTCTAACTGCTCTAACAGCATATTGACCTGTTTTACCACCCACAGGTGGACTACTAATAAAATTACCTAAACTACCTGTCCATAAATCTAATGCATAGGAATTTGGAGAACTAGTTCTTTCAGTTGAACTGTGATAAGTAAGATTTAACAAACCATTGGCTGTTCCTAAAATCTCATTGATAATAAACCTTGCTTTTTGAATTTGCACTAATTCTTCTATAGCAGGTAAATACCAATCGCTGTATCCATTTAAAGTAGAAGTGTCACACATCATTGCTGCTCCCCAATTACAACCAGGCTGAGTAACTATAGCAGTGGTGTTACCTTGTCCATCATGTGTGTTTTGTGCAGAACTACCAATTAAAGTGTAAAGATTTGAATATTGCAAATAAGTGTGAAGATTGGTTAAACCTGTAATCAAACCATGCTCTACATTATTAGCTTTCCAAACAGAAACAACAATTCCTCCTTGATATAACTCACCAATGTAATGAACAAAACCAGCACCAGCTGTGCCTTGAGGTCCTTGCAACCCTTGTTGACCAGCCGGTCCTTGCAAGCCACGAGCTCCAGTATCTCCTTTTATTCCTTGTGGACCAGGTATTCCTTGTATTCCGTTAACACCAGGATCACCTTTTATTCCTTGTAAACCTTGCTGACCGGGTGCGCTATTGGCAGCAAATAGTGCATAAGGTACACTCATTAATTGTGTAGTACCCGAAATTGTATATGTTGTACCACCAGTAATATCAGTTTCTGTTTTAACAAAATATGGGCCATTTGCCCAATTAATTGTGTTGAAAGAACCACTCAAAACCGTTCCACTTCCAATTTCTAAAGATGCTAATCCATTGGCATTTGTTGTGGGAGTTTGACGTTCAATGTAAACTGCGGTTCCAATGGCTGAACCTTGTAAAATACTAATTTGCATTCCAATGTTTTTTGAAGTAACAAGGTTGTTTGCACTATTCCTAATTACCGCTTGATAACTCATTTTTTGAGGTGCTTGGCCAAATAAATTAAATAGAATAAAATGGCTAATTAGTATTGTGATAATTTTTTTCATAAGTTTACTTTTTTAATATTTTGAAAGTTTTTATTTTAATTCCATCTTTTAAAATAGTTATAAAATAAATGGATGTAGGTAATTCAAGCATATCTATAATATTTGTTTTTAAATTTAAAATATTACTGGCAATATGCTTTCCATTTAAGTCAAATATTTGATAACTCAAATCTTCATAATTTAAGGTGCTTGTTACTAATGTTATTTTACCTGAACTTGGATTTGGGTAAACTGAAATTGAAAAGTCTTCAAAAACTTGTTCAAAAATATCAACTGAAAATATCTCAAATGCTTGTTGAACTCCAGTTGATATGGAACCATTAATGTTTGATGAAGTTTCATATGTAACTTGACCCATTGAATAGCACACAGAACCTCCGGCACCAAAAGCATTGTTTCCGGCTCCGGTAAACGCGTTTTGAGCGTTTAATTTTAAATTAGAAAACAGCAGTAAAATATTGGTAATGAAAATGATGTGTTTCATTTTTTGATTTTATTCAAACGTATACTAATAATTTAAAATAAAAAACATAAAAGTGTTTTATTTAATATTTGGATTTTCAAGATTCAAAATATCTTCTTTCCAGTTCATTGGATTGTTAATGATGTAATTTGTAATTTTAAAATAAGAATTTTCGTCACGAACAATATGTTCCCAATAATTTCGTTGCCACAATTTTTTATCAAAAGGTTCCCAATTCAAATTTTTTACACCACGAATATATTCATTCGTTGTCATGGTTTTAAACCATTGCAAAACCCGATGTAGGGGCGAACCTATGTGTTCGCCCAATATTGGTTCCGATGTTTCCGTAGGGGCAGACCTATGTGTCTGCCCTGTTTCAAAATGTGTCTGCATTATTTCAAAATTTGTCTGCCCGGTATTTCCAGGGCGAACACATAGGTTCGCCCCTACAATCACCCCAATATTTTCAACAATAAAATGAATATGATTTGGCATTACCTGCATTTCATGGCATTT
>JBIILW010000009.1:0-14760 GCA_044338265.1 Bacteroidia bacterium
AAGTGGTTTGGGATAGTTCTTCTACTGGTTTGTATCCGCTATTCCCTAATTCGGTAAATGTATACCGAGTAACCACTAATTCTAAAGATGAAGTAACCACACAAGGATTTACCATTGGTGTAAATTATTATTATAAAAACTACTTAGGCTTTTCGGGCAATTATAGTTGGAATAAATTAGACCGTGGAAACAGTAAAGACCCAATTATTCCTGCATTTAACACGCCAGAACACAAGTTTAACTTAGGCTTAAATGGCCGCGATATTGAGTATTTTAAGAAAAAAGAAAAATGGGGTTATGGCATCAATTATAAATGGCAAGAAGGATTTTTGTTTGAAGGTTCTCCTCAATTTACTGGTGTAGTTAACTCCTATGGAATGTTAGATGTACAATGGAATACCAGCATTTCAAAGTTAAATGCAGTGTTTAAAATTGGTGCAAGCAATGCATTAAATAGTTTGATTTATCAAGTTTATGGAGGCCCTTCTGTTGGAAGAATGGCTTATGCTTCCATTACTTTTGAATTAAATAAATGGAAATAATTTTTGAATAGATAAACTCCTTTAAAATCCCTATTTTTCCTATTTATTTTTAGCTAAAAAATCGTCTTTTGCTTGTTCAAATTCGTAAATAATACTTTCCCGTTCTGCTATTAAATCATCTATCATCGTTCGTTTGTTTTTAAATAAATTATTGAAGAACAAATCTGAACGGTAATCAGTGAATTGGTGCCAATAAAAATAGGCAAAAAACCCCGTAACAGGAAGGCTTAAAGCATATATAAATGTAAGTAAATTATTCTGTGAAAAATGTTTGAAAAATGAAATTTGCAAACTATAAAATATGATAAACATAAACATGCCTAACACCATTCCAATGGCACCTTTGTAATCTTTGCTTTTAACTATTTTTACCGCCACAAAACCTGGTATTTCAAAAGGCAAAAAATTATTAATTAACCCAAATAAATACAAAGGAAAACCCAGTATTAATAACAACAAACCTTTGATATGATGAAGCAGATAATTCTTTTTATTATTTAAAATAGTGGAGTCGTTTAATTGTAATTTGTTTAAATTATTTAAGTAAATTTTTATTCTTAACTGCATTGTTTCTACAAACTGTGGTTCGTTTTTCAAATAATAATTTACCGCTTTTATTATGTTTTTAGTAATGTCAAATTCCGCTTCCAAATTATTTTGTGAAACACCTCTTTTTTCCTTTAGCTGATGCATGTAAAGCTGTTCAATATTTTTTACTAATTCATCGGTTTTAGCATCATGAATAGAAATAACAACTTCATCTAAATGTTGGGCAATGGTTTCTGTTAATTCCTTAATGGTTTTTGTTTTATCGGCCTTAAATTTTTCGGCATAATCTGTTATTGCTATTGGCTCATGAATATTAATGTATAAGTCTTTATTGAATTTGTGCTGATCGGCATAGTTCAAACCAATATTGATAATTTTTACACCTAATTTAAAATCATTTCTTCCTTCCGCACCCAGTGCAATATGCGATGCGCCACCTTTTATGGGTTTCAGTTTACGTTCAGTAACACTCACTCCTTCCGGAAAAATGAGAATTACTCCATCGTTTTCCAAATGCTCATAACATTTCCTAAAAGTATCGGCATTCTTGTTTAATTCACTTGGGTCATCTTGTTTTCTGTAAACAGGAATAATATTCATGTGGGTTAAAAACCATTTTGCAAAAGCACCTTTAAACAATTCGCCTTTACCCAAAAAATATACTTTTCGGTTAATAACGCTTGCCAAAACTATAGGATCCATGAACGTACTTGGATGATTTGCCAATAAAATTAAAGGGCCTTTTTTAGGAATAAAACTGGCGTTACTGATAGTAATAGAGCGGAAAAATACGCGAATAGTTCCTTTTAAAAGTAGCTTTAATAATTGATAAATCATGATACAATAAAGCGTTTTATTTTCAATATAAATTTATAGCAAAAAAAAACGAAGTGTTTTAGGCACTTCGTTTCTTTATTTTATCAAACACTAGCTTGCGTTTGTTTCGTCATCATCTTTTTTCTTTTTGAAAAATTTAAATATTGCTGCTCCAGCTCCCGCAACTCCTAATGCTATAAGTTTCCAAAACTTTACAATTATGGCAAAGAAACCAACTTTAGCTAAAATTTTTCCAGCTACTAGTCCGCCAATTGTCCATGCTGCTACATTGTCAACATCGGGATTAAAGTTAGCGTATTTATCACCGTCATTAAATTCAACACTGGAAATTACTTTGCCAATGCTGGCTTTTACTTCATCCATTTCTGTTAAAGAAGCAACTGCATTTAACATAAACACCCCTTTTCTACCCAAAACTCTTAAGTTATAATTCAATGTGCTTAAACTATCATCACCAAATTTTAACTCTTTAGCCCAATGTAAAACTTTTTTGTCTTTATCATAAAAAGGTGTAGAAGCCCAACCAATAAATTTAATGGTTGAGTAACCATCTTTTACTCTTTGAGGGTTTTCATCTTCAAATTCTTTTTGTTGTTCTTTTAGTAAATCATCATAATTTATGTCATCCGCATCGTCATCTTTAACGTAACCCATTGGGTCAAAACTGATGGTAAATGCCCAACCATTTGCGTCTAAAACACTTCTATTTTCGGGAATTAACATGCCTGAAATTGTACTATCGGCTGGATTGCCCCATAATTCAGTAAGTATATAAATGCTTTGATCTTTGTCTAAAAATCTGAACCCTTTTGGAACAGTAATTTTAGCATTACCATCTTTTAAATCAATAACACCTGTTTTGTAATCAAATGATTGTTCAATTTGGTCATTCCAAATTTGGGTACTGTCTATTTCTTGTGCCTGAATAGTGAAGGAAATTAGTAGGAAAGCTAAAGTTAAAAACAAAAACTTAGTTCCATTGGTAAAGTAGTTTTTTATCATATATTTTATTTTAGTGTGCTGCAATAAAATAAAAAGTGTTTTAAAACAAAAACCAATCCTGTTTTATGACAAAACAAAACCAAAATTTGATGATGGGTAATACCTTAAAATAAATTACTTTTGTAGCTACATTTTATAAAAAAGGATTTATTTTATTCATGCAAGCATATTTAATTAAAAATTTAAAAGATTACGAAGGTCAACAAGTTACATTACGAGGTTGGGCAAGTAACAGAAGAGATAGCAAAGGAATTTATTTTATCATTTTACGTGACGGAACAGGTTGGTGTCAGTGTGTGGTAAGTGTCGAAAGTGTAAGCGAAGAAGTATTTAGCGAATGTAAAAAAATTACCACTGAAACTTCCATTATTATTACTGGAACAGTTACCAAAGATGAAAAACAAATGGGTGGTTTTGAAGTTCAAGCCACCGATGTTCAAATTATAACTGTAGCCGATGAATACCCTGTTTCTAAAAAAGAACATGGTGTTGATTTTTTAATGGATAATCGCCATTTATGGCTGCGCAGCCAACGCCAATGGGCGATTATGAAAATTAGAAATCAAATCATTTTTTCTATTCATCAGTTTTTCCAAAAAGAAGGTTTTATTCAAATGGATGCGCCTTTATTTACCGGAAATGCTTGTGAAGGAACCAGTAATTTATTTGAAACAGATTTTTATGGCGATACTGCTTATTTAAGTCAAAGCGGCCAGTTATATGGCGAAGCAATGGCTTTTGCAATGGGTAAAATTTATACTTTTGGACCCACTTTTAGAGCCGAAAAATCGAAAACACGCAGGCATTTATCAGAGTTTTGGATGATAGAACCTGAAATGGTTTTCTTTGATATTTTCCAGAATATGGATTTAATTGAAGGTTTCCTTCGTGCCGTTGTTTCCGATGTATTGACTAATTGCAAAGCAGAACTAGCAATGGTTGGACGCGACACCACTGTTTTGGAACAAATAGTAAAACCTTTTCCTCGTTTAAGTTACGATGAAGCAGTACGCATCATTAAAGGTGAGCAAGATGTAAATGGTCAAAACTCTATCAAATCGTTGGAAGACGAATTGAAACAAGTGGAAGCCAAAATGGAAGAAATTAATAAAGAAATTGCGGAACGCGAAGAAAAAATAAAAACTCCTGGAATGAAAAAAGGAGAAATAGGTTTTAACCAAGCTAAAATTGATAAATTAAAACAAGAGTTGAAAGATTTGGAAGAGGTAACTCGTAATATCCCAGGTTGGTTAAACTCTGCTCGTAATTTTGAATATGGTAACGATTTTGGTGGTAGCGATGAAACAGTTTTAACTCGCTTATTTGATGTGCCTGTTATGGTTTATAATTGGCCACATGAAGTAAAAGCATTTTACTTAAAACGTGATCCTGAAAACTCAAAATTTGCCCGTGGTGTTGATGTGTTAGCACCCGAAGGTTATGGCGAAATAGTAGGTGGAGGTGAACGTGAAACAGATACTGATTTATTAATTGAGAAAATTAAAGAACACCAATTGCCAATGGAAGCATTTGAATGGTATTTGGATTTGCGTAGGTATGGAAGTGTACCGCATGCAGGCTTTGGATTAGGTTTAGAGCGTTTGGTGACATGGATTTGTAAATTACCTCACGTTCGTGAAAGCATTCCTTTTCCTAGAATGTACGGTAGGTTATTGCCTTAGTATTTTAACTAAAAAGTAGGACAAAATGAACACTAATTTAAAGACAATATTTTCAATGAAAACAGTTACAAAAAAAAGTTTTGTAACTGTTTTTGTTTTGTCTTTATTTTATTCAAATTTGTTTGCCCAAAAAGATACCAATTACATTACACAGTTTGAACGACCTTACAATATTCAAACAAATACTTGGTTAAACGATTTTGGTTTTTATATCAATCCACCGAGGTTTTCGGAATCGAAAGAAGTTATAAAATTAACGCCAAACATTAGCTTGCAAACTGGTGTAAGTTTGGGTTTAAAATATGTTACAGTGGCTTTTGGTGTTCAAGTTCCAAGAACAAATGGCAATGAAGGACGTTTTGGAAAAACTAATTATTACGACTTTTCATTCAGTTATTATCAAAAGTGGGGTGGTGGCGAAATATATTCTCGTTCCTTTAATGGTGTTTACCGTACACGCGGAAATGACATTACGGTATCAATTAGGCCCGATGCTAAAATTGAGGATCATGGTTTAAATTTTTTCTATAATTTTAACTACAAAAAATTCTCTTACAGAAGTGCGCTTTCCATGGCCGAGTTTCAAAAAAAATCGTCTGGATCTTTCTTAGTTTTGTGTAATGTTGGTTATAAATCTATACGTGCCGATTCGTCATTAATTCCTAATAATATAGACAGTGTAAAAAACTATGGCGAACTCACGGGAATGAATTATTTGCGCCTTTGGCGATTAAATTTTAGACCAGGATATGCCTATAACTTTTGCTTAAAAGGTGGTAAATGGTTTGTTTCACCTTCAGCCTTTTTAGGATTGGGTATTGCAGGTTATAAAACAAATAATCTCAAAGATTTTGAAACAGGAACCAGTTTAGAATTTGATACACATGCTAAATTATCCATTGGTAAAAACGGACATAAATATTTTTGGAATATTTTTGTTACCTACGATGGTAATTTAAATGCATTTGGATACCCTAACTTTGTAGCTTTTCAATCAACCAGCATTGGAATAAACGCGGGTTATAGGTTTTATAAATTGATTCCTAAAATAAAATGGTTGTAGGGATTATATTTGCTGTTATAGTATTTATTGCGAGCAATAATATTTAATTACATGACAAAAAAAAACATCCTATTTATTCTCTTTTTTATAACGTTTTCTTCTTTGGCTTTTAGTCAATCGAAATTAGAAAAAATGTTGGATAAAATGTATGATAAAGTAGAAGGAGATTCAGCAAAGCCAAAAAAGAATTCAATTTTTGCTGTTCCTATTTGGGGTGTTACACCCGAAACGGGCTGGCAAATTGGACTTAGTTTGGTGTATTTATACCGAAATATAAACGATTCAAATACACGTCCTTCTTTAATCAGATTAAATGCGCAAACCACTGAACTGAACCAATACAGCATTAGGCCTTATATTGATTTATTTACCAAAAACAACAAGTACAATATCAAAGCAAGTTATACTTTTAAAAAGTTCAACGAATATTATTGGGGTATAGGAAACGAAACACCAAATTCTAATAAAGCTTTATATGATTTTTCACAAAATAGGTTGCAATTGCGTTTCACAAAACAAGTTGTTAAAGGCCTTTATTTGGGTTTGCAATCGGAACAAAATTTAACCAATGGATTCAATTTTAAAGGAGATTCTTTGTTTGAAAAAAAGGAAGTAATTGGCAATAAAGGTAGCTTTACTTCAGGTTTAGGTTTGGTAGTTAGCTTTGATAACAGAAACCAAATTTATTATCCCACCAAAGGACATTTTATTGATATTACAACCCTATTTAATCATGCTGTTTTTGGTAGTGAATTTAACTTTAACAACTTAAGCATTGATGCCAGAAAATACTTTAAACTTTGGAATGAAAATGTGTTGGCATTACAAGGCTTTGCTAACTTAAACGATGGCAATATTCCTTTTAAACAATTGGCTACAATTGGCAGTGAATCATTCATGCGCGGGTATTATAACGGAAGGTTTAGAGACAACCATGCGATGGCTTTTCAGGCAGAATTACGCAAAAAAGTTTGGGGTCCTATATCGCTTACTTTCTTTGGTGGATTTGGTAATGTGGCCAATCAAAGTTCCATGTTATTTACTAATTTAAAACCAAATTATGGAATAGGTTTTAGGGCCATTGCCATCAGGCGAGATCATGTAAATATAAGAATAGATTATGGACGAGGAGAAAACGGCATTCAAGGATTTTATTTTACAATGAACGAATCTTTTTAGTTTTGAAAACCATACAATTAGTTTGATTTTTTTTACAAAATGTAAAAAATACTTGACAAATAGTTTTATTTGTTTTACATTTGTTTCAACAATTTAAAAAAATAAATATTATGAAAACACGTTTTTTATTTCCTTATTCATTCAAAAGAATTGGATGGATCATGTTGATTCCCGCTTGCATTTTTGCCTTTGTAGTTTATGTTTTAGACTATCATTTTTCATTTCTGAATGTGAAAGTATTTGCTATTATAGATAGTGAGATTATTATATCTTCCAATAACTTTACCATTACTACCAATAATATTACTGATGAACTTTTGGGAATATTTATTATTATTGGTTCATTATTTGTAGCTTGCTCGAAGGAAAAAACAGAGGATGAATTTATAGCTCAATCGCGATTGGAATCATTACTTTGGGCTACTTACATCAATTATAGTTTATTGTTAATCGCTACGATTTTTATTTATGGAATGGACTTTTTTTCAGTTTTAATATTTAATATGTTTACCCACCTACTTATTTTCCTTATTAGGTTTAATTATGTACTTTATAAAAACAATAAAGCTGTTCATAATGAAAAATAATATTCGGATAGAAAGAGCCATTAAAAATATTACTCAAGATGATTTGGCTAAATTGATTGGAGTGAGTAGGCAAACTATTAATGCCATGGAAGCAAATAAATATGTGCCATCCACAGTTTTATCACTTAAAATAGCCAAGATTTTTGACAAAAAAGTAGAGGATATTTTTAGTTTAGATGACAATGATTAATAAAAAATAGCTGATTCAGATAATGAATCGGCTTTTTTTTTAGTTAGCATTTGCTAAACCGTGAATGGCATTGCTAATTTCTAAAATTAATGCTGGATTTTTTTCAAAAGCATTTCCAACCACAACTACATCGGCACCAGCATTGGCGGTAGCCAAAGCTTGTTCAATACTTTTTATTCCACCACCAATAAATAATGGTAAATCAATGGCACTTCTAATATCTTGAATCATAGATGTAGAAATAGGATTATTGGCACCACTTCCTGCATCCATATACATTACTTTTAGTCCTAACATTTCGCCAGCCATTGCGGTACAAACCGCAATATTATTTTTATCGGCAGGAATGGGTGTGGTATTACTCATATACATTACGCTGGTAATATTTCCACCATCTACAATCATGTAAGCAGTTGGAATCACTTCAATTCCCGATTTTTTTAAACCTGGCGCAGCCAATACATGTTTGCCAATTAACAAATCTGGATTACGTCCGCTAATCATACTTAAAAATAAAATAGCATCGGCTTCATCATGTACTTGCATAATATTTCCTGGAAATAATAATACCGGAATTTCAGTTACCGATTTAATAATCGAAATACTTTTATTCCAAAATCCATTGGTAATTAAACTTCCTCCAACCAATATCAAATCTACTTTTGCTTCATTGCAAAGCTTACAAGTTTGAATTAATTGCGCTTCATTTAAAACACTGTCAGGGTCAATTAAAACAGCCAATTGCTTTTGCTTATTTTGTCTTTTTTGATTTAAGTTATTTAGTATTTGTTTTGTCAAAATATTGGCTTTCTATTGAAATGCATTTCATGGCAAATAAAGTAATTTTTTTTGTTAAATAATAAAGTGAGGCTTAATTATTATATATTTAGTTTTCATAAACTTAATTGTTCAAGTAAATTTTAGGAACACTCGTTTTTAAAATTGTAAAACACATTTCACAAATCATTGTCTATCAGTTTTTGTGTTAAACAATTTTAATGTTTCAAACTGCTATTTTTACCAAAAAAATTTGTATTTTATAATAGACAAAAAAATTACAATGTGTTTACTCCCAAACTGCTAGATGCTTGTTAACATTGGGAAAAAATATGTGCGAAAATACCTTATTCACAGCCTAACATTCAATAAATATAGCCCTTGCAAGGTGCTAGAAAAAAATATGTGGATATACCAATTTGAAAATGTGTTTTGAACCTTGCACTTTTGATTGACCCATTATCGCTATCATTTAAAACCGTAAATAATTTTTAGCTTTAATAGTTTCTTTAATAAAAAAACACGTCAATAACACTTTGTAACACATGAGTAAGTCAACAAAAAAAACCAGCGAGACTAAAGGTCTAAAAATTGAAAGACATTTTACCAAAGAAGGTGTTAGTCCTTATGATATGTTTGAATATGACTATCGTACTTCTATTATAAAAAACACCAATGGAAGTGTAGTATTTGAACTGAAGAATGTGGAAGTTCCTAGCTCATGGAGTCAAGTGGCTACTGATGTGTTGGCACAAAAATATTTTAGAAAAGCAGGAGTTCCCCAGCCTGATGGAACCCTTGGACAAGAAACAAGTGTTAAACAAGTGGCTCATAGAATGGCTCATTGTTGGATGAAATGGGGCGAAGAATATGGTTACTTTGACTCAAGAGATGATGCGCAAATTTTTTATGAAGAAATGGCATTTATGATCGTTGGTCAATATGCTGCGCCAAACTCACCACAGTGGTTCAATACAGGTTTGCATAGCTCATATGGAATTACGGGAAAACCGCAAGGACATTATTTTGTAAATCCTAGAACTGGTGAATTAGAAAAATCGACTTCAGCATACGAACGTCCGCAACCACATGCTTGCTTTATACTTTCGGTGGATGATGATTTGGTAAACGATGGTGGAATTATGGACCTTTGGGTTCGTGAAGCCCGAATATTTAAATATGGTTCAGGCGTTGGAACTAATTATTCAAAAATTAGAGGTTCATCAGAAAAATTAAGTGGCGGTGGAACTTCATCGGGGTTAATGAGCTTTTTAAAAATAGGTGATAGAGCTGCTGGCGCAATAAAATCGGGTGGAACTACACGTAGAGCTGCTAAAATGGTTTGCTTAGACTTAGATCATCCCGAAATAGTGGAGTTCATTAATTGGAAGAAAAACGAAGAAAAGAAAGTGGCAGCACTTATTGCCGCAGGCTATGCAAGCGATTATGAAGGCGAAGCTTATGCAACAGTTTCTGGTCAGAATTCGAATAATTCAGTGCGCATTCCGCATGAGTTTTTTCATGCTTTAAATGAAGGAAAAAATTGGGATTTAATTGGAAGATCGAACGGTAAAACTATCAAATCGATTCCTTCAAAAGAAATGTGGGACATGATAGCTGATGCTGCTTGGGCTTGTGCCGATCCTGGTGTACAATATGATTCTACCATTAACGAATGGCATACCTGCCCTGAAGGTGGAAGAATAAATGCTTCTAATCCTTGTTCGGAATATATGTTCTTGGACAATACTGCTTGTAATTTAGCTTCTCTCAATTTAATGAAATACTTTGATGCTGATACTTTAACTTTTGATGTAAAAGGCTTTGAACACAGCAGTAGGTTATGGACAATGGTATTAGAAATATCAGTTTTAATGGCGCAGTTTCCTTCCAAAGAAGTAGCACAACTTTCATACGATTACAGAACTTTAGGTTTAGGTTATGCTAACTTAGGTTCTATGTTAATGATAGCTGGTATTCCTTACGATTCGCCAAAAGGATTTGCTATTTGCGGAGCAATAACCGCTATTTTAAATGGAGTTGCTTATCAAACTTCGGCCGAAATGGCTAAGTATTTGGGTACTTTTACCCGTTACGAAGAAAACAAAAAACACATGTTACGTGTAATGCGTAACCACCGTTATGCAGCTTATAACACGCCAGAAGCTTACGAAGGAATTACAGTAAAACCTGTAGGAATAGATCCTAAATATTGCCCTGATTATTTATTAACTGCAGCTACCAATGCATGGGATAAAGCAGTTCAAATGGGAGAACAATATGGCTACAGAAATGCACAAGCTACTGTGATTGCTCCTACAGGAACTATTGGTTTGGTAATGGATTGTGACACTACTGGAATTGAACCTGATTTTGCTTTGGTAAAATTCAAAAAATTATCGGGTGGTGGGTATTTTAAAATCATTAATTCTGGAGTGCCAGCGGCCTTAAAAAACTTAGGTTACAAACAAGCGGAAATTGATATTATAGAAAAATATGCCATCGGACATGCATCTATAAAAGGTGCGCCACATATTAATCCTGAAAGTTTAAAATTCCACGGATTTAACAATGAAGAAATTGAAATAATAGACAAAGCCGCTGCGGGTGCTTTTGAAATTGGTTTTGTATTTAATCATTGGACTTTAGGCGAAGCTTGTTTGCAACGCTTAGGGTTTACAGAAGTTGATTATAATAGTCATTCATTTAATTTACTGCGTAAGCTAGGATTTACTAAAACAGAAATAGAAGAAGCCAACGATTATATATGCGGAACCATGACGGTAGAAGGTGCGCCTTATTTAAAAGACGAGCATTTACCAGTATTTGATTGTGCCAATAAATGTGGCAATAAAGGCGAAAGATACATAGCTGCAACGGGTCATATTAGAATGATGGCCGCCGCTCAACCTTTTTTAAGTGGTGCCATTTCAAAAACTATTAATTTACCAAACGAAGCAACGGTAGAAAACATCAAAGAATGTTATTATTTAAGTTGGAGTTTGGGCTTAAAAGCCAATGCACTTTACCGCGATGGTTGTAAGTTAAGTCAACCACTTTCAACCAAATCAGACGTAAAAGAGGAAGAAGATATTCAAGAAGCAGTGGAAGCTGTGTTAGGCCAAGATGCTCATAAACCTGTTGGAGAATTAAGTCCTGAACAAGTTTTAGAAGCTGCTACTGCTATTTTAAATAGAACCCACGACACTGCATTCAAACATAAGTTAGCGGGCGTTGTAGCTCGTAAAACTTTACCTGGAAAACGTGGTGGGTTTACCCAAAAAGCTACGGTTGGCGGACAAACAATTTTTGTGAGAACTGGAGAATATGAAGATGGTACTTTGGGTGAAATATTTGTAGATTTACACAAAGAAGGAGCCACATTGCGCAGCTTAATGAACTGTTTTTCTATTGCTGTATCTATGGGATTGCAGTATGGTGTTCCTTTAGAAGAGTATGTCGACAAATTTACTTTTACCCGTTTTGAACCTGCAGGTATGGTTTCGGGTCATGACAATATAAAAAATGCAACGTCTATTATTGATTATATTTTCAGAATGATAGGATTTGAATACATGGGTCGTGAGGATTTTGTTCAAATTCCTGCCACTGAAAGCCAACGTAGTCAGCTAGCCATTAACCAGCATAAGCATGCTTTGCAAAGTGCAATGAATGTAAAATCTGAAGGTGCTATTTTGGTAAATAATACTGTTGTATCAACCGCACCAATTGGGTTTTATAAAACTGAAACTATTGCCATTGCTCCGCAAATAATTTCAACTACAAAAGCAATAACTTTGGAAGCTCAATTAGACCAAGTAAGTGAAATGAATAAGCGCATGGGCGATAGTCCGGCTTGTTCTACTTGCGGGCATATAACTATTAGAAGCGGTTCGTGTTACAAATGCTTAAATTGCGGTACGCAAACTGGTTGTAGTTAAAAAATACAAAAAAAAATTTGTATTTTCATATTCTTTCACGAACACCCTCCTATCAAGGAGGGCTTTGTGTTTTATTTCAAACGTTTCATACCTGCAATAGCCAATTCGTAATTTGGATCTGCTTTTAACACAAATTCATAATTTAGTTTTGCATTTTTAAAATCCTTTAAAGCCTCATAACAAAGGCCGCGCATGTAATATGCCGGCAAAAAATCGTTCATCATTCTTACACATACATCAAAATTATGAATGGCTTCTTTTAAAAATCCTGTTTCGAAATTGATATAACCAACATTGTAATAGCATTCAAAATAATCGGCATTTTTTTCAATTACTCTTCCATAATCCATCAACGCCATTTTGAATTTTTTTTCGTTTTGCCAAAAAGTTGCTCTGGCAAAAAAAGCATCGGCATCATTTGGCCTTATTCTAAGGCAAGCATTGATATATTCTAAAGCCAATTTGTTTTTTTGTGCCAATAATATTTTAGCTAAAATCATGTGACTGTCATAATCGTTATTGTCTAATTCTATGGCTTTTTGAAAATTAGAAATTGCTTTTAAAGTATCACCAACATCTTTGTAATTCATGGCTCGCAGGTGGTAAGCGTATGCGTTTGTTTTTTCTATTGCTATAATTGAATTGGCCAAATTGATTGATTTTTCATGCTCCTTGGTAATATAATACAAATCGGCCAATTTGATTTTAGCATCTATAAATTCTGGTTGCAGGGCAATGGCTTTTTCATAGTTTTTAGCTGCTAAAATGGTTTTAGTTAAACTGTAATTACTGCGCGCATACATAAAAAAATAGTTGGCATTGTTCGAATCTAAAGTACAGGCATCTTTAAAATCTATTGCTGCTCGATCCATAATTTTTGCTTCAAAATATTTTGTTCCTCTTTCAAAATATAATTCCGCATTAGTAGGATTAGTTTGAATTTTTTCGGAAATTTCCTGAACTCCAGCTTTAATAGCTACAGAATCAATATTAGAATTTGATTTGTATTGATTTATATTGTTGCCGCAGGCAATAAAAAAAAGGGCTGCGAAAAAAAGAAGGGTGTTTTTATACATTTTTGAAAAAAATAAGTCGAAAAAAAATAAGTGTTTATTACAAGTCACAAAAAAACGTAATTTTGTTGGCACAAAAAAGTGTTAAAGTTCAAAGTTCAAAGTGTTTAGTGTTTAAGTGTTTAAGGGATTAGTTAATATTTATGAGTAAAGTTGACCGTTTTGAAGATTTAGATTGTTGGAAAAAATCCAGAGAACTAGTGAATGTTATTTTTGATATTTGCGAAAAACAAATGAAAAACAAAGATTTTTCCACGCAAGACCAAATAAAAAGAGCGGCTATTTCTACCATGAACAATATTGCAGAAGGATTTGGCAGATATAGTAATAAAGAGTTTATTCGCTTTTTAGAGTTTTCAGCCGCCTCATCAATGGAAGTAAGAAGTATGTTATATATTTTAAGTGATAGAAAATATATTGATGAAATAGAATTTGAAAAATGTTATCAATTAACAAATGATCACACCAATATTACTTTAGGTTAGATAAGATATTTAAAAACAAAAATTTAACTGAAGGTGCAAAAGAGCAACAAAACTTTAAACATAAACACTTAAAAACATAAACACATTAACACTCATATAAAATGGCATTTTACTACAAACAAGGACAAATTCCCGCAAAACGACATACACAATTTCGTAAACCTGATGGCAATTTATATGCAGAGGAATTGGTTTCTACCGAAGGTTTTAGCAGTTTGTATTCGTTGGTTTACCATTGTAATGCGCCAACTTTGGTAAAAGAAATAGGCGAAACTTACAGCATTGCTCCAAAAGCAGCCATTGAAAAAAACTTACAAAACCGTAGTTTTTTAACTTTCAAAACTGCCCCTGAAGCCGATTATTTGAAAAGTAGGGTTTATGTTTTGTTTAATAAAGACGTGTATTTGGCTGCCGCTGCTCCACAAAAAAGCATGACAGATTATTTCTTTAAAAATGCGGATGCCGATGAAGTAATTTTTATTCATGAAGGCTCAGGCGTTTTAAAAACGGTGTACGGACAAATTGAATTTGAATATGGCGATTACTTGGTAATTCCTCGTGGAACCATTTACCAATTACATTTTGCTACAGAAAATAACAGGCTTTTTATTACTGAATCATTTTCTCCTATTCGTCCACCAAAACGTTACTTAAACCAGTACGGACAGTTAATGGAACATTCGCCTTATTGCGAACGTGATATAAAATTACCTGTACTGAAAGAAACATTTGATGAAAAGGGTGATTTTAAAGTTTTGATAAAAAAAGAAGACATGATTTTTCCTTACACCTATGCTGCACATCCTTTTGATGCAGTGGGTTGGGACGGATTTCAATATCCTTATGGATTTAG
>JBIILW010000010.1:0-14695 GCA_044338265.1 Bacteroidia bacterium
GAAAGAAACTAATTTTTTCTATAAAAAAAATGTAGAAAAAGGACAACTTTATAGTATAAGTTGTCCTTTTTTTGTGCATATTGCAGCCCTATTTTTACATCAAAAAAACTGAATGATTAACCAAGAATTGAATGAGCAATTATTAGCAATTGCTGAAACCTACGAAGCACCTGTTTATGTGTATCACGCTGAAACAATTATCAACCAATATCAAAAGTTAATCAATGCTTTTAAACCTTTAGATATAAAAATAAAGTATGCTTGCAAATCTTTGAACAATACTGCTATTTTACAATTATTACAGCAGCAAGGAAGTGGATTAGATACCGTTTCTATTAATGAAGTTCATTTGGGTTTGGCAGCTGGTTTTTTGCCAAAAGACATTATTTTTACTCCTAATTGTGTAAGCTTCGATGAGATTGTTCAAGCAGTAGAATTAGGAGTTCACATCAATATTGATAATATTTCTATTTTAGAACAGTTTGGTAGTAAATACGGACATTCAGTGCCTTGTTGTATTCGTTTAAATCCGCATATTTTAGCAGGTGGAAACAGTAAAATTTCTACTGGTCATATTGATTCTAAATTTGGTATTTCAGTGTATCAATTACGTCATGCTTTACGTGTGGTAAAATCGCATAATATTCATATCAATGGATTGCACATGCATACTGGAAGTGACATTTTAGATGCTGGTGTTTTTTTACAAGGTGCTGAAATTTTATTTGATTCCGCAAAGGATTTTACCGAACTTGACTTTATAGATTTTGGTAGTGGATTTAAAGTGGCTTATAAACCAAACGACATTACAACTGACATTGAAGAATTAGGCAAAAGTTTAAGTGACCGCTTTGTTGAATTTTGCAAAGAATATGGCAAAGATTTAGAACTTTGGTTTGAACCAGGAAAGTTTTTGGTAAGTGAAAGTGGCTATTTTTTAGTAAAAGCCAATGTGATAAAACAAACCACAGCTACTGTTTTTGTTGGCGTTAATAGTGGTTTAAATCATTTGATTAGGCCCATGCTTTACGATTCTTACCACCATATTATGAACTTAAGTAATCCAAATGGTAAAGAAAGAATTTATACCGTGGTTGGATACATTTGTGAAACTGACACATTTGCTTGGGACAGGAAATTAAATGAAGTTTCGGAAGGCGATATTCTTTGTTTTTTAAATGCGGGTGCTTATGGTATCACCATGAGTAGTAATTACAATGCACGATTTAGACCGGCAGAAGTTTTAATTTATAAAGGCGTTCCACATTTAATTAGAAAATGTGAAACAATGGCAGATATTACTAGAAATGAAGTTGCCATGGAATGGTAAATAAATTAAAAATATCCACAATAAATTTAGATTTAAATATTTGATTATAAATTATATGTAATTCATTTTATTAAATGTAGATAAATAATTAGAATTATTAAACTGTGTATGCTAAATTGCAGTCAACATATTTGGAACTGAATTTGACTTGTTGCGAGTTAAATGAAAAAATTTTGGAAATACAACATGGAAGCTAAATTTTCACCAAGAGTAAAAGATGTAATAAGTTATAGCCGCGAAGAAGCCATTCGTTTAGGCCATGATTATATAGGAACTGAGCACTTATTATTAGGCTTAATTAGAGAAGGCGAAGGCAAGGCCTTAAAAATATTAAAAGCCTTAGGCGTTGATAATTCTAGGCTAAAAAGAACTATAGAAGATTCAATTAGAAGCACTGCTAGTAACAATACAAATTTTGTAAATATTCCTCTTACAAAACAAGCTGAAAAAGTTTTAAAAATTACTTATTTAGAAGCTAAAATTTTTAAAACAGACATTATTGGAACGGAACATTTATTGCTTTCCATTTTAAGAGATGAAGATAATTTAGCTTCGCAAATATTATCACAGTTTGGTATCAATTACGATATTTTTAAACAAGCTATTGAAAATAGAATTGATGAAGATTTTGACAGTCCAAAAAAGAATCCTAGAAACGAATTACCTGCAGATGAAGAAGATTATTTTGCAGGTGCTGGCGCGGGAAGAGACCCTGAACGTAAGCAAGAATCAACAAGAAGAGTAGATCCAAAATCAAAAACTCCTGTATTAGATAATTTTGGAAGAGACTTAACCAAAGCTGCTGAAGAAGGAAAAATAGATGCAATTGTTGGTAGAGAAAAAGAAATTGAAAGAGTTTCTCAGATTTTATCTCGTAGAAAAAAGAATAATCCAGTTTTAATAGGAGAACCAGGTGTTGGTAAAACAGCCATTGCCGAAGGTTTAGCGCTTAGAATTATACAACGCAAAGTTAGTAGAATATTATTTAACAAAAGAGTTGTAATGCTTGATATGGCAAGCTTAGTAGCGGGTACAAAATACCGTGGACAGTTTGAAGAACGTATGAAAGCAGTGATGAATGAATTGGAAAAAAGTCCTGATGTGATTTTGTTTATCGATGAAATTCATACCATTGTTGGTGCCGGTGGAGCAAGTGGAAGTTTAGATGCCTCTAATATGTTTAAGCCAGCTTTAGCGCGTGGCGAAATTCAATGTATTGGTGCTACTACATTAAACGAATACCGTCAGTATATTGAAAAAGATGGCGCTTTAGAACGTAGGTTTCAAATAGTAATGGTAGAACCTGCCACTCCTGCTGAAACCATTCAAATTTTAACAAATATTAAAGATAAATACGAAACACATCATAGTGTAACTTATAACAATGAAGCAATTGAAGCCTGTGTAAATATGAGCACGCGTTACATGGTTGATCGACATTTACCAGATAAAGCAATAGATGTTTTGGATGAAGTTGGTGCACGCGTTCATTTAAGTAATATACATGTTCCTTCGGTAGTAATAGAATTAGAAAAGCAAGTAGAAGATATAAAAATCGAAAAAAATCAAGTTGTAAAAAGCCAAAAATATGAAGAGGCTGCAAAACTTCGTGATAAAGAAAAACATTTGCTTGAGCAATTAGAATCAGAAAAAGCTAAGTGGGAAGAAGAATCAAAAAACCAACGTTATGTTGTTGGTGAAGATGACGTAGCAGAAGTAATTGCAATGATGACGGGAATACCTGTAAAACGAATTGCACAAAGCGAAGGTGAACGTTTATTAAAAATGGGAGAGGAGTTAAGCGGAAAAGTAATTGGACAAGATGAAGCCATTAAAAAATTAGCCAAAGCTGTTCAAAGAAGTCGTTCCGGATTAAAAAATCCGAATAAACCAATTGGCTCATTTATTTTCTTAGGTCCTACAGGAGTGGGAAAAACAGAAATGGTAAAAGTGTTAGCACGCTATTTATTCGATACTGATGACGCCATGATTCGCATTGACATGAGCGAATACATGGAGAAATTTGCTGTGAGTCGTTTGGTTGGAGCGCCTCCAGGATATATTGGTTATGAAGAAGGTGGACAGTTAACTGAAAAAATCAGAAGAAAACCTTATGCTGTTATTCTTTTAGATGAAGTTGAAAAAGCACATCCCGATGTATTTAATATATTGTTACAAGTTTTAGATGAAGGTTTTTTAACTGATAGTTTAGGTAGAAAAATTGATTTTAGAAATACCATAATTATCATGACATCAAACATTGGAAGTCGTCAGTTAAAAGACTTTGGTGCTGGTGTTGGATTTGGAACGCCTAGTAAAGATGCAAATAATCAAAAAGATTCTAAATTAATAATAGAAGCTGCATTGAAGCGTTTCTTCTCACCAGAGTTTTTAAATAGAATTGATGATGTAATTGTATTTAATTCATTAGAAAAAGAATCAATTAATAAAATTTTGGATATTAATTTAGGTAAATTAGTCACTAGAATTGAAGAATTAGGATTTAAATTTACCATTACCGAAGCTGCTAAATCATTTTTAGCTGAAAAAGGATTTGATGCTGATTTAGGCGCAAGGCCATTAGCAAGAACCATTCAAAAATATGTAGAAGATGGAATTGCAGAGCAATTGTTGATTCAACAAACTGGTAATGGAGATATGATAGAAGTAGATTATGACAAAGCGGTAAATGCTGATGAGTTAAAAATTACAACTATCAAAAAGAAGGAGAAAAAGAAAAAAGAAACTCCAGTTGATAAAAAAACGGAGGAATAAATATAAAACGCAATTCATTAAAATGGGTTGCGTTTTTTGCTTTAAAAATTAATCCACATTTCGTTAAAAACATGTGGGTATTTTATATCCAAAACATGTATTATATTCATTATGTTTGAATGTTATCGGTTTTTATTAATTACAGACAAAAAAAAGACGTAATTTATTTAAAAGCAGGTAGTTTTAAACCAATAAAAAATGGCAGAAGACAGAATTATACCAATCAACATTGAAGATGAAATGAAAACCGCTTACATTGATTATTCAATGTCGGTTATTGTTAGCCGCGCCTTACCTGATGTGCGCGATGGTTTAAAGCCCGTTCACCGCAGGGTTTTATACGGAATGACAGATTTAGGCTTAGCCGCTAACCGTGCTCATAAAAAATCAGCGCGTATTGTGGGTGAGGTTTTAGGTAAATACCATCCACATGGCGATACTTCGGTGTATGATGCCATGGTTCGTATGGCTCAATATTGGAGCATGCGTTATACTTTAGTTGATGGTCAAGGTAACTTTGGTTCGGTAGATGGAGATCCACCTGCTGCCATGCGTTATACTGAAGCTCGCTTAAAGAAAATTGCAGAAGAATTATTGAACGATATTGAAAAAGATACCGTTGATTTTCGTCCGAATTTTGATGATAGTTTGCAAGAACCAACTGTTTTGCCTGCTAAGTTTCCAAATCTTTTGGTAAATGGTGCTTCTGGAATTGCAGTTGGAATGGCTACTAACATGGCTCCTCATAATTTAACTGAGGTTATTAATGGTATCATGGAATACATTGATAACAGAGATATAACTATACCTGAATTAATGAAATTCATTAAGGCACCAGATTTTCCTACAGGTGGAATTATATATGGTTATGAAGGCGTAAAAGATGCTTTTGAAACTGGTCGTGGTAGAATTGTAATGCGTGCTAAAGCAATATTTGAAACCAGTAAAACTGGTAAAGATCAAATTGTTGTAAATGAAATTCCTTATCAAGTAAATAAATCAACGCTGATAAAACAGACTGCTGATTTGGTGAACGATAAAGTAATTGAAGGCATTAGCGATGTGCGCGATGAGAGTGATAGAGATGGAATGCGCATTGTTTTTGATTTAAAACGTGACGCAGTTCCAAATGTAGTTTTAAATAAGTTATTTAAATTTACTCAGCTTCAAACTTCATTCAGTGTAAATAACGTTTGTTTGGTAAAAGGTCGTCCTGAAATATTAAACTTAAAAGGATTAATTACCAATTTTGTTGCTCACCGTCATGAAGTTGTTGTTAGAAGAACACAATATGAATTAGCGGAAGCAGAAAAAAGAGCACATATTTTAGAAGGATTATTAATAGCTTTAGATCATTTAGACCAAGTTATTAAATTAATTCGTGATTCTCAAACTCCTGATGAAGCTAAAAATGGTTTAGTTGAAACTTTCAAGCTTTCAGAAATTCAAGCAAAAGCAATTTTAGACATGCGTTTGCAACGTTTAACCGGATTGGAACGTGATAAAATTAAAGCTGAATTTGATGAGTTAATGAAAACAATTGCTCACTTAAACGAAATTTTGAATAACGAAGGAATGCGTTACCAAATTATCAAAGACGAATTAACTGACATGCGCGATAGATATGGCGATGAAAGAAGAAGCGTTATTGAAATGGTGGGTAATGAAATGAGCATGGAAGACTTAATTCCTGATGATGAAGTGGTAATTACTATTTCGCATTTGGGTTATGTAAAACGTACTTCATTAAGTGAATACCGCACCCAAGCCAGAGGTGGACGAGGAAGCAGGGGAGTGGCCAAACGTCAAGAAGATTTTGTAGAGCATATTTTTATGGCTACAAACCATAATTATTTATTATTATTTACTGAACAAGGTCGTTGTTTCTGGTTACGTGTATTTGAAATTCCAGAGGGTGAAAAAGCAACCAAAGGACGCGCAATTCAGAACTTAATAAATATTCCGGTTGACGATAAAGTAAAAGCATTCTTAAATGTAAAAAGTTTAAGTAATCCTGAATATATTAACCAAATGAATGTAATCATGGTAACCCAACAAGGTACCATTAAGAAAACTACTTTGGAAGCATATAGCCGTCCACGTTTAAATGGTATCAATTCTATGAATGTTCGTGAAGGCGACCATTTGGTAGAAGCTAGGTTAACAAACGGAACTTGCGAAATGGTAATTGCGAGTAGAAATGGTAAGGCCATTCGTTTCAACGAAAGTACAGTTCGCCCAATGGGAAGAAGTGCTACTGGAGTTAGAGCAATTCGTTTGGCTGAAGGTGATGAAGTAATTGGAATGGTTTCTATTGAAGATCCTAAAGTAACAAACGTATTGGTTGTTTCTGAAAATGGAATGGGTAAACGTAGTGAAGTAGAAGATTATAGAATTACTAACCGTGGTGGTAAAGGTGTAATGGCCATGAATGTTACCGAAAAAACTGGTAAATTAGTAGCTATTAAAGATGTGGATGATACCATGGACGTAATGATTATTAACAAAAGCGGTATTACCATTCGTTTAAGCATGAAAGATTTAAGAGTAATCGGACGTGTGACACAAGGTGTTCGCTTAATTAATATTGGAGGTAAAGATGAAATAGCAAGTGTTGCTAAAATTAATTACATACCAGGTGATGATGACGAAGATGTAATTGAATTAGACGAAAACGGTAATCCAATTATTGTTGAACAAGTAATTGAATTAGATGAGGATGGAAATCCAATTATCATTGAAGCATTAACCAGTAAATTAATGGATGAAATAGTAGATAGAGCCATGGATGATGCGGAAATAAATCCTAATACTGACGAAGAAGCGGAAGAAGAAGCTGAAGAAGACGAAACTCCTCCTACTGAGTAATAATTTTCTGTTACTTTGTCCACGGTTGGTGTCCCCACCGACCGAATTAGATTAGTTGGTCATGACACCAACCAAAGACATAACATAAAAAACCTTCAAGTTTAAAAGCTTGAAGGTTTTTTTATGTCAAAAAAAAATCCATTATTCGTATATTCATTTTATTAAACATTGCGATGAAAACATCAAGAAAGAATTTTATAACAACGGGCATCACTGCTTTACTTGCTGGTTCAGGTGTCAATAAATTAATGGCAGAAAACAGTTTTTCAATGCCAAATACTTCCAATATTGAGGTGGCTAATAATGATGAAAAATATTGGCTAACTATCCGTCAATTGTTTCCCTTAACCACCGATTTTATATATTTAAATAACGGAACCATGGGTCCATCGCCTTATCCGGTTATAGAAGCCATCAAAAAAGGTATGATGGAAAGCGACCAGTTTGTAAACTACGGAAGTGTAGATAAAACTTTGGAGAAATTGGGTGAGTTTGTTGGCGTAAAAAGTGATGAAATTGCATTTACACATAACGTAACCGAAGGAATAAATATAGCTTGTTGGGGTTTGCCTTTAAAACGAGGTGATGAAGTAATTATGAATACCCACGAACATGTGGGAAATGCATTACCTTGGTTAAACCGTCAAAAATTACATGGAATTGTTATCAAAACTTTCACTCCATCGTTAACCGCTGCCGAAACTTTAAAAAGTATTGAGGCACTCATTACCAAAAAAACCAGGGCCATTGCTGTTCCGCATATTCCATGCACACAAGGACAAATATTACCTGTGGAAGACATTTGTAAATTGGCAAAAAGTAAAAATATTTTCACCTTTATAGATGGCGCGCACGGACCTGGAATGTTACCTTTAGACTTACATAAAATGGGTTGTGATGTGTATGCAAGTTGCTGCCATAAATGGATGTTAGGTCCAAAAGGAACAGGATTTTTATATGTAAGAAAAGATTTTCAACCAATATTACAAGCTTATTTTGTAGGCGCTGGAGGTGATGATGCCAAATGGAACATGATGGTAAATCCACCTGTAATGGGTAATTATGCTGATTCTGCACATCGATATTTTGGTGGAACTCAATCGTTAGGTTTGTACAAAGGAATAGAAGCAGCAGTTGATTTTATTACCAATATTGGACAACAAAATATTTATAATAGAATCAATTATTTGGGAAAATATACCCAAGATGCTTTACTGAGTTTTGGTGATAAAATTGAAATGATCACACCAACTGAACAACAATCGCGCTGCGCGGTAAATGGTTTTAGGATTAAAGGAATAGCATCCGCAAAGTTTAACCAAACTGCTTCTGAAAATAAAATTAGAATAAGAATAGTTCCTGAAAATGGCTTGAATTCTTTGCGAATTTCTACACATATTTATAATAATACCAGCGAAGTTGATAAGTTGATGGAGTTAATAAAGAAGGCTTAGATAGAATTGTATTAATTTTTGAGTCAATTAATAAAACAATCCAAACATCCATAACGGAATTTTATTTCCCATTCCTAATTCTACTCCATCTATTGCGAGATAAGCATCTTTTAAATCCTTTACTTGGTTAAAAGTTTTGTTTTTCCCTCCAACCTCAAAAGTATATTTATTGTTTACTAAAAAATCGCCAACTGGAGTATAACGCACTACATTTTTTGTAGCTAATTGATTAAAGAAAAACACTTCTCTAACGGCACCAATTTCTTTTGGTTCTCCAGCCAAAGCATGCATTAAGTTGCTATTGTTTAAATATATTTTTTCGGGTTTAGTCAAAATACTTTCACTGCCTTTATCGGTTTTAAGTAGGTTAATTAATTTAGCAGTGTGTAAGTAATTTAAAAACAATAGAAGTGTATTTCTCGAAATTTCAAGTTGAGCGGCAAGCTTAGTAATATCGGGTTTGTAAGGACCAGATATAGCCAAGAAATGCAATAGTTTTTTTAGCTTAAACACATTTTTATATTCCATATTAAAAACTGCCGGCAAATCAGTTTCCAAAATTAAATTCACGGTGTTTGCTAATTTGTGCGAGTAACTACTTGTTCCTTCTATAAAAAACGGATAAATTCCATGTTCCAAATAGCGTTTAAAAGCAGGAATAATTTTTATTTTATCAGTAATTCCCATCGCTATTTCAATGTGATTTTTCAATAATTCATCTATTGAAATGGGTGAAATAGAAAGTCCTTCGCCTAATACCAAATATTCCCTGAACGATAAAGCTTCTAAGTCGTAAACAACTACTCTTCGGCTTAAGTCAGCACTGCCTTTATAAATTTCTAAAACCGAAGAACTTGTGAAAATTATTTTCAAATCAGTGTGGTTGTCGTATATACTTTTCAACTCCGGACTCCAAGTGGGATATTTATGGACTTCGTCTAAAAATAAATGTGTTCCACCGTTTGCCACAAAATCATCTACAAAATCAATCAAGCGGTTATTGGTAAAATACACATCATCGAGCGAAACGTAAATTACACTATCGTTTATTGTTAAATTTGCTTTGATGTATTGATGCAATAAAGTGGTTTTACCACAACCTCTTGCACCTTTTATGGCTATGAATCTATCGTTCCAATTGATTTCATTTAATAATGGCCTTGTAAAATCGAGCTTGGTTTTTTTTATGCGTAGCAAGAAATTATTGAACATTCGTTTAATTTCAAGCTCGTCTGTTTTATAAGTTCCCATTTTTTTGTATTTATTACGCAACAAATATATGCATTTTTGTTAAATACAAAATCTTTTATTACATTTTTTTGTTAAATATAAAAAACGTTTTTGAGTTTTTTACGTACAAATAATTGAAATAGTGAAAATATTGCTAAAATGAATTTTTGAAAATTAAATCAACTTGCTTCCGTTTGGAGTTGGTTTTTCAACGGTGGTTATTATAATATTTCCATCAGCATCGGCAAAGCCGGTAAGCAGGAATTCACTGGTAAAATTAGCAATTTGTTTGGGTTCAAAATTGATAACTCCCAGAATTTGCTTCCCTAATAAATCTTGTTTGGTATAATGAAAAGTTACTTGGGCTGATGTTTTTTTAGTGCCAATTTCCTCACCAAAATCAACCCAAATTTTATATGCTGGTTTTTTAGCTTCGGGAAAATCTTCCACTTGAATAATTGTGCCAACATACATGGTTACTTTCTCAAAATCAGACCAAGTAATGGTTTTCATTAGTTAATTAAGTCGAAACCAGTGTAAGGAATTAACGCCTTTGGTATTTTTATTCCTTCCGGAGTTTGGTGGTTTTCTAATAAAGTTGCAACGATGCGTGGCAATGCCAATGCACTTCCATTTAAGGTATGAACCAATTGGTTTTTGCCATCGGCACCTTTAAATCTACATTTTAAACGATTGGCTTGAAAAGTTTCAAAGTTTGATGTGCTGCTTACTTCTAACCACCTATCTTGTGCTACGCAAAAAGTTTCAAAATCGTAAGTAATTGCTGATGAAAAACTCATGTCGCCACCACATAAACAAAGTATTCTGTAAGGTAATTCCAATTTTTCTAAAAGACCTTGAACATGCATCACCATTTCGTCTAACAATGCAGCCGATTGGCTTGGACTTGCTATTTGAACAATTTCTACTTTATCAAATTGGTGCAAGCGATTTAAACCACGAACATGTGCGCCATAACTACCAGCTTCACGTCTAAAACAAGGTGTATAACCCACGTTTTTTATAGGTAATTCTTCTTCTTTTAAAATTACATCGCGGTATAAATTGGTAATAGGAACTTCAGCCGTTGGAATTAAATATAAATCATCAACTGTTACGTGATACATTTGACCTTCTTTATCGGGTAACTGACCGGTTCCAAATCCGCTATCGGCATTAATCATTAAAGGTGGCATTATTTCATGGTAACCAGCTTTGGTGGCTTCATCTAAAAAGAAATTGATTAACGCACGTTGTAATCTTGCACCTTTTCCTTTATAAACTGGAAAACCAGCGCCAGTAATTTTATTTCCTAATTCAAAATCTATGATATCGTATTTGGCAGCTAACTCCCAATGTGGCATTGCACCTTCGTGCAATATTGGAATGGTACCATGGGTATAAACTGTTACGTTTTCTTCTGGAGTTCTTCCTTCTGGAACAGTGCTTATTGGTAAATTAGGAAACGTAACTAAAATATTGAAAATTTCTTCTTCTAATAGCTTTAAGCGTTCTTCCAATTGTTTCGAGTTTTCTTTTATTTCGGAAGTGCGGGCTTTAATAACTTCAGCTTCTTCTTTATTACCAGCTTTCATTAACTCGCCAATTTTTTTAGCCAACTGATTAGCTTCAGCAGCGTTACTTTCAGTGGCTACTTGAGCTTTACGTTTTTCTTCATCTAATTGCAATAATTCATCAACTGCATTGATGTTTTTAAAATGTTTTTTGGCTAAACCGGCCTTTACTACTTCTGCGTTTTCGCGTATAAAATTAATCTGTAACATGTTTTATTCTCTTGGATGCAAAGATGCTTTTTTAAATTGAGAATTGGAAATAAGGAATTACAAAGATTTAAATATTTAAAGATTACAAATATTTAAAGATTACAAAGATTACAAAGATTACAAAGATTACAAAGATTACAAGATTACAAGATTACAAGATTTTTTTTATTTGTCAATTGTCCATTGCCTCCCTTTGCATCGGGAGCTTATTCTTGATTACAAAACACATTCAAAATTCAACATCCAACATTCAAAATTTATTATTTACTTTGCCACCTATGATAAAATCTGAAAACATTTGTAAAAGTTATAACCAATTGCAAATACTTAAAGGTATAAACTTAAGTATTCATAAAGGCGAAATTGTTGCAATTGTTGGCGCTAGTGGAGCGGGTAAAACTACTTTACTGCAAATATTAGGAACTTTAGACAAAGCAGATTCAGGAACATTATTGCTCAACGAGCAATCAATTAATAAATTAAGCGATAAAAAACTGTCGGATTTTAGGAATAAAAATATTGGTTTTATATTTCAATTTCACCAATTATTGCCAGAGTTTACCGCATTTGAAAATGTAATGATTCCCGCTTGGATTGCTAAATGCAATGAAGCTGAAGCCAAACAAAGAGCGCTTGAACTATTTGAATATTTAGGAATAAAAGATAGAATAACGCATAAACCTAGTGAATTAAGTGGTGGCGAACAACAGCGCGTGGCGGTAGCAAGGGCAATAATTAATAATCCAGCGGTGCTATTAGCCGATGAGCCAAGTGGAAACCTAGATTCCGCAAGTGCAAATTCACTGCACGATTTGTTTTTTGATTTACGAGATAAATTCAATCAAACCATTGTAATTGTAACACATAACGAGGAATTAGCCAATCGTTGCGACAGGAAATTAACCATGAAAGATGGTTTAATCATTTAACTATTTATATTTTTAAATGCAGCAAAATATAAATACACCACAAAAAGTTTTACAGCAATATTGGGGTTATAACCAATTTAGACCATTACAAACCGAAATTATACAATCGGTGATGGATGGAAAAGATACGCTTGCTTTATTACCTACTGGCGGTGGAAAATCTTTGTGTTTTCAAGTACCAACCATGCTTAAACCAGGCTTTTGTTTGGTAATTTCTCCATTAATTGCCTTAATGAAAGACCAAGTAGAAAACTTGGAAAAACGTAACATAAAAGCCAAAGCTATATACGGTGGATTGAATTATAGAGAAATAAATTTGATTTTAAATAATGCATGTTTAGACGAAGATTTAAAATTTTTATATGTTTCGCCAGAGCGTTTAAATACCAGTTTGTTTTTAGAAAAATTACCTTATTTACCAATTAATTTATTGGCCATTGATGAAGCACATTGTATTAGTCAGTGGGGACATGATTTTAGACCTGAATACAGGCAAATTGCAGCGCTTAGAAAACACATTCCTGAAGTAAATATAATTGCGCTAACTGCCACTGCTACCAAGCAAGTAGTTGCTGATATTGAGGAACAATTAGCATTAAAAAATCCAGCTGTATTTGCTAAAAGTTTTGAACGTAAAAATTTACAGTATATTGTTAGGCAAACGGAGAATAAAGCTGAAAAATTATTGTCGGTTTTAACCAATAGCCATGGAAGTGGTTTGGTGTATGTAAGGAACAGAAAACAAACGGAAGAAATTGCCAAATTTTTAAATAAAAATAATATCAAAGCCGACTTTTACCATGCTGGTATCAATGGCGATTTGCGCAGCCAAAAACAAAATAATTGGATACAAAACAAAATTAGAATTATGGTTTGTACCAATGCGTTTGGAATGGGAATAGATAAACCCGATTGCAGGGTGGTAATACATTTTGAAATGCCTGATTGTTTGGAAGCATATTACCAAGAAGCGGGAAGAGCTGGAAGAGATGAGAAACCTGCATTTTGTGTACTGCTTCACGATGCAAGTGACGATATCAATGCAAAGAAAAAAATAGGCGTAAATTATCCCGATATTAATGAAATATCATTAACCTATCAAGCCATTTGCGATTATCTGCAAGTGCAAGTAAATGCTAAGCCTGATCGTAGTTTTGACTTTGATATTATAGCTTTTGTAAAACGCTATAATTTTGATGCATTTAAAACTTATAGCTGCTTAAAAATATTAGAACAATCGGATTTAATTTTATTATCGGAAGCATTTTATGAACCTTCAAAAATTAAAATAATTTGTAACCATGAAGCTTTGTATAAGTTTCAGGTGGAGAACGATAAATTTGATGCATTTACAAAACTTTTATTAAGAAGTTACGGTGGTTTGTTTGATAATTATGTTAGGATAAATGAATTGGAAATAGCCAATAGAATTTCATTGCCGGTGGCAAGTGTTTACAAGTATTTGAACAGGTTAAATCAACTAGAAATTATTGATTATTTGAAAACAAAAGAGATTGCTCAATTAACTTTTACAACCGAAAGGCAAGATATAAAGTATTTGACTTTGAATAAAAAACATTTGGCCGAACGCAAGAAAACTTATTTAGAAAAAATGCAAGCCATGATGGCTTATGCAAATCCATCTGACATTTGTAGAAGTAGACAATTATTGGAGTACTTTAACGACTACAGTGCCAATGATTGCGGCTATTGCGACGTGTGTATTGACAAGAAAAAAGTAAAAGAAAAAACTGAATTAACCAATATAATTAAAGCAGAAATCATTGAAATAGTAAAGAAAAATCCCATTTCATCGGTTGAATTATTTGAACAAGTTTCAACTACTGACATGCAAATTTTCACAATTGTTTTAAGGCTTTTGTTAGATAATAATATATTGCGCTACGATAGCGCCTACCAATTACATTGCAATTAAATAAAACTAAAATAATATTTTGCGTAACCAATGATTTGAGTTACGACCAACGCATGCAGCGCATTTGCTCGAGCTTGGCTACGGCTAACTATGATGTGGAACTTGTTGGAAGAAATTTACCCAATTCAATACCATTGAACTTGAATTACAACTTTAAACAAACACGTTTAACCTGTAAATTCAATAAAGGGAAAATTTTTTATTTGGAATACAATTTGAGGTTGTTTTTATATTTATTGAAACAATATTCAACAGCATTTTGTGCCATTGATTTAGATACATTGTTTGCGGTTGGATTGGTTTCGGTTTTAAAACAAAAAACACTGATTTTTGATGCCCACGAACATTTTACAGAAGTTCCCGAAGTTACCAATAGAAAATTTACACAA
>JBIILW010000212.1:0-4148 GCA_044338265.1 Bacteroidia bacterium
CGCAAGTCATTCCGAAGAAATATTCCTTGCTTATTAAGCAACTTACCATTAGCTAACCATCTCCTATAACAAGGAAGATGCTTCCAGCATAACGATTTGTTCGTATTTGTTTTAGCTGCTTGCTACTGGCTACTGGCTACTGGCATATTTTTTTAATTTAAAGTCTTGAACGATATCTTAAGTCATTTCGAGCGAAGTCGAGAAACATCAAACCTCTTCTCGACTCCGCTCGAACTGACAAATACGGTATCTTTAGTCTCCTGAGTTGACGGCAGGTTCAACATGAACTTACTCAAATTCCATTAACTGTAACTCGTGTATGGATTCGGCAGGCTCACCATGACAAAAAAATTGGCTTACCATAACATCAAACATTTCCAACACTAAACTCGTAACTCGAAAACTCGTAACCCGAAACCCGAAACTCAGCTTGCTTTTTTCAAATACTCGTTGGCTTTGGTTTTATAATAAGGTTTTAGTTCGGTAGGAACAGTTTTCAATATTTCAGTTTCCTTATTTTTCTTATCTATGTATTTATCAAATGCCGGAGGAGGTGCAGTTCTGTCTTTTTCCTTGCTTTGTTCTGCTTCTCGTTTTTTATCTTGTTCCTGTTTCTTTTCTGCCTTTTCACTTTCCAGCATTCTGGTCAAAATATCTTGTTGTCTATTAATAGTTTCTTGCGTTAAGCGTTTATTAAACAATTCTTTTTCTGTTTCTTCCATTTGCTTTTGCATTTCTTGCAATTTTCCATTTCCGCCCAAACCTTCTTTTTCCTTGGCATCCATTTGGCTCATCATTTTTTGTAATTGTTGTCTAATTGCCATTTGTTGCGCAGCCATTCTAGCAAAACCTTCGCTTCCCATTCCTTGACCTTCGCCAGGTTTTTGGCCCGGTTTATTGCCTTTTTCGCTGCCATTTTTATTCTGCCCTTCGCGCAATTGTTTGTTCAGTTCCTCTTGCATTTTCTTCAATTGACTCATGCTTTTATTACCCGAACCTTTTCCCTTTCCTTTACCTTTTCCTTTTCCTTGTTTTGGCTTTCCACCTGGCTTACCTTCGCCTTCACTTTCTTTACCATTCATTTCGCTCTGCATTTGTTTCAATACATCGCTTAACATCACCGCTAAATTATTCATGTGTGTCATGGCCGTTTGTTGGCTGGTTCTAATTTGAGGAATGTTACGGGTACCAAAACTAGCAGTAGCCTTATCCATTTGGAAATTCATTTTAGTTACTTCTTTGTCAATAAACGAACTGATTTCAGCTACTCTTTTGCTCAATGCAGTTAAACTATCTTCTATAATTTTAGCATTGTCTTTTAAATAACGTTGCTCCTGCCCTAGCGTTACAAATTGAGGATTATATCCATTTATGTCTTTAAAGCGAAGCATTAATCCTTCTTGTTGCTTGCTTAATTCCACCAAGTTTTCTATAATTTCTCTTAACGAATTGATGTCAATTTCAGCTTGTTCGGCTTCCTCATCCGCTTTCTTTTGCTTCATTTTTTCAGCCATTTTCTGCATTTTTTCAGCGGCTTGTTTTTGCTTCTTTTTAGCTTGTTTTTGTTTACCGTCTTTTAAGTCATCGCTACTTTCTTGCATGTCTTTTTCAATGCTTTTTTCCTCCTCTTTGGTATCAGCTAATTCTTGCTTGTCTTCTAATTCGTTGTTCTTTTTTTCTATGTCATTTAAATCTTTTTTTATTTCGTCAAACTCTTTGTTTAACTCATCTTGTTGATTCTTTAAATCTTCGGCATTGTTTTGTTTGTCATCCGATTTCTTTTCCAAATCATCTTGTTTTTTGGCTAAATCTTCTAAGTCTTTGGTAGCTTTATCCATCTTTTTCTCTAACTCCAGGCCTTTATACATTTCTAGCATTTTATCCAACTCCTTCTCCACATCCTTATTATTCATTTGCATATTCTCCATCTCCTTCTTCATCTCATCTTTGTTCTGCACCTTCATCATATCTTCCACTTTCTTCATCAGTTGCTTCATTTCATCGTTCATCAACTCATTGTACATTTTTTCAATTTGTTGTTGCTTTTCTAAAATGTTTTCAGCTTCTTTTTGGTATTCTTGTTCCTTTTGGTTATTCATTTTAAACTCTTTGTTGAGTTCCTCAATTTTTTTATTCAACTCTTGTTGTTGCTTTAAAATACTTTCAGCTTTGCGTTTTTCCTCCCAAGTTAATTCCCGTTTTTCTTGCATTTTTTGCTGCAATTGTTTCAAGTCTTGCTGTAATTGTTTGGCTTCTTTGAGGGCGTCTTCCATTTTATCTTTCATGGCTTCCGCATTTTTACTGCTTTGTTCTTTTAATTCCTTTTCGTTAGCTGCTTTAAATATCACAGATTTTGATTTTATAGACTTAGCACCAAACACGCCATCATTATCCCATAATTCAAAATAATATTCCAATTCATCGCCAGGCAACAAGCCCGTTTCCGTTAAATTGATATAATAATTAAACCTCATAGGATTTTGAGCTTTATCAATGGCAATGGGTTTAACAGTTATTTTATTCAATTTCGATTTATCGTCACTGCTTAAAAAATGATAGTTAAAAGTTAATTTTGTTAATCCATAATCATCGGTTCCGTCACCAATAAAATAAATTTGTTTACCAGTTATTGAATCACTTCTTTCATCAATGGTAATGGTAGGATAGGCATCGCCAATAACGCTTAAAGTATAATTCATTGAATCGCCTTTGGCTTTGGTTTCATTGCTGTTTTTTATGAAATAATTTTGACTGATAAATACTTTTTTGTTAAATGAAAAATGTCCTTCATCGTTGGCTTTGGCTGCTACTATATTATTGTCAAAACCCAATTCTATTTTACTGGTTTGTTTACTGGTAAAATT
Organism: Bacteroidia bacterium; assembly: GCA_044338265.1. GTDB lineage: Bacteria > Bacteroidota > Bacteroidia > UKL13-3 > UKL13-3 > JAAFJM01. The sequence goes on from JBIILW010000212.1 coordinate 2,865, forward strand.
CCATGTTAAAACTGTTCCTGCTGGCACTGAAAAATCGGATGGATTATTCAATACTTCATTTTTTTTACCTATGTATGCCGGGTAATTACATTTTACCTGAAAACCTAAAATTATTGGCTTTGCCACCACATTTATTTCATATTCTCGACTTATAAATTCATCGGCTTGTAAACTAAAAGGTGTAGCTTTTTGAAGGTTTTTAAAAGTATAAATAAAATGTGTTTTATCTTGCTTTTGCAACTTATAATTATTGCCTTCAATATTTATAAATACTTCATCAGGAATTTGTTTCCCACTTATTTTTACTAATAAATCATAATCGGTAAATTGTTCTGCATTTAAATTCTTGTTTTCTACGCTGAATAAAAAAGGAGCTACTGGTTTAAATATGGTATTATACTGTAAAATTCTTTTGCCGCCATCGCTTAACAATTCAGGATTTACAAAACTTAAGAGCACAATAATTGCCAAAGGCACCAAAGCATATTTTACATATTTTAAATTGGCTTTAAAGTTAATGGCACTTTGAAAAGAAATAGGATTCAGTTGAGCTGTTTTTTGTTCAATGGCTGCAATGAGCAGGCTATTATCTTGTTCCTGTATATCAGCTTCCTGTTTGAGTTGAAGTGTATTTAACAAACTATCGTTGATGGAGGTAAAATGCTTTCCAATAATGAGAGATGCTTGTTCGTAATTTATGGTTTTTCGAAGTTTAAAAATTCCAGTTATTGGAATAAAAATGTATTTAACCAAACAAAAAATGGTAAAGGCTAAATAAGTAAAAAATAGGGTTGCTCTTATAGCAGAATTATACCTTCCAAAATACTCTAAAGTAGCTATTAACAAATAACTAGAAACAAAGGCGGTAACAAAAAACAATGCACCTTTTATCAGTTGATTTTTGTAGTATTTGCGAATAAACGCGTCTATTTTAAATATTAATACTTGGTAATTGCTTGTCATAAATTATTGGAGCGAATTTATAAATTTTTTTTGAATTTTTAATTTTGAATTTTGGATGACAAATTATTGGTTTAAATTATCAATTTCATTCGTATTTTGCCAACCTATGATGAAATTTTACAAAGTAGTTTTTAATAAACATTATACGTTATTATTATGCCTATTTGCATTCCAAAACACCTATGCTCAAACCTTTAAAATACTCGACAAATCAACAAATAACATAATTACTGATTACGAAATATTCTTTTCAGAAAACACTTATATTTTTGGCAAAACAAGCATCACCATCGTTCATCCTGAATACAGAACATTTACCAT
>JBIILW010000213.1:0-4141 GCA_044338265.1 Bacteroidia bacterium
ATGCCAAAGCAAAAGTTCCTAATGCAGAAAAAATGGCGAAAACTAAAGCGCCTTTGAACCATTTTATCGCTTGAAAATATTGTTTAAATTGAGCAGAATGCTTAAAAAACAACTGTGTAAAAACTATTATTACAGCAACTGAAACAACAGAAAATGAAATAGAAAAAAAACCATATCCTTGAATAAAAAATGAAACCAACATGCCATAAGCACTTATCAAATTCAACCAAAGTAAATTACTGTATTTTTTTATTTGAAATTCTTTTAAAAAAGGTGCTATTAAACTAACTATTAACACCAAAAGTGTTTGCGTTACCCAACCTACAAAGGCAAAGTGTGAATGAGCATGTTGCACATTTTTTTGGTCGAAATAAGGGAATTCAAAACCTATTTTAAACCTCATAAGTACTCCTAAGGTGGCAACAATAAAAAGGTTGAATAACACAATTTTTATCCAAAAACTAGAAGAATATTTAATCATTAAATATACAATTTTCTATTAATAATTTGAACTTGATTTTTGTTTTCCATTTTTTTAAGCGTTCTAATCACAGTTTCCACTCTCAAACCAGTTAAATTAGCTATTTCTTGGCGCGTATGGGTAATCAATAATGGAGTCACACGAGTATCGGCTTTCTTTTTTATTGATTGTAAAAATCCTAAAATTTTCAAATCTGGAGTATTATGAATAAGTTCTCGTGCTGTAATTGATTTATTGTAAATTTTTTGAGCAAAAATTTTCAGAAAATTAAATTGAATCTTAGGATCATCTTCAATCATTTTAAAAAAACTTGCTTTTGAAAGCACCATTATTATAGAATCTTTTTGAACAATGGCTGTAGAAGGGTATTTTTCGTTAATAAACAATGTAGGTTCGCCAAATCCATTTCCATCATAAAAAATCCCTTGAATGTATTCGCTTCCATCGTTATGTAAATTAATTAATTTGACTTGTCCTTCGATGATTTGGTAGTAAAATTGCGCAATGTCATCCTCAGAAAAAACAATTTGATTTTTTCTGAATTTTTTTGCAACACCACCCCAAGCAATCAAAATGTTTATATCAATTTGCGTACAATTCATTATTGCAATGATATAAATTAAAAATCCTTTACTAAGTTGATTTCTGTTTTTTCAAAATATGATGAAAGTAATATAAAATCTAAAATGAATCGATTTGCGATAAAAAAGGCTGTGCTAATTTAAATGGTGCCACATTGCAATATGCAGCTGTTAAAACCTCCATTAATAGGTCTTTTTCTATCAATTTTAAATTAACTAAGGTCCAACCGTATTTGCCGGCTCTATTTGGAACTGCATAAATGATGGAAGCATCAATCATGCAGAACAAAGGCTGTTCTTCTAAACTTAATTTTACACAGCACCTGTTTTCTTTTTGATTATGGGTTACAAATATTTTTCCTTTTATTTTATAACATAACATATTTCTATGAGGTGCTTCTATTGTTTCAGGATATAACAATGGTAATTCTTTGAAACTTTCGTTTGAAACCATGATTATTCTATAATAATTTTATATTTATGGAGTAATCCCGAAATTCCCTCATTTGAAAATTTCGCCCCTTTTACTTTATTTAATTCTAAATCTATTCCGTAATGATATGATGTTCTAAAATCTACTTTTTCAATTACACTTTGCTGGAAAACCGACATGGTTAAATCACAGTCTAAAAACTTAGATTCTGATAAATCACATTCCGAAAAATCAACTTCTTTGATGCTGCAATTTTTAAAAACAGTTTTTTTAATTTTTTTCTTAAAAAACGAAGCATAATCTAAGGTACAATTTTCAAAAGTAAACGACAATAAAAAGTCTTTACAACGAGCAAAATCTAAGCCTAACAGTTTGCAGTTTTTAAACTTAGCGTCTATAAAAGCTGTATTGTTTAATTTACCTAAGCTAAAATCACAATTATCGAAAATGCATTCCACAAAACTAATGCTTGCTAAGTCGCTTTTCGAAAAATTGCAATTGATAAAATGGACGGAATCATATTCGTTTTGAGGCATTTTATTCAACGTAAAATCTACTCCATTAATTGTATTTTCTTGCATGTTTGTATGCGTATTTTATTCAGCTCCTAATTTCAAATTTCACTGAGGCAAATGCAAAATGATTGGTTAAGTAAAATCATTTCACCAAGGCTTATTGCCTATTCATTTATTTCCTTGGTTGGGCTTGTATCCATTTTGAAATTTCTTCAATTACGTAATCTGGCACATTACTTCTGATAGCATATTCTTCTGGAGTTGATTTCCCTTCACCTTCTAAAAACATATGATTCAGTTTTTGAAACGAAGTAAATTGGTAATTGGAATTGCTATTCAATGTTGATTTCCATTTTAAATAGTCTGAAAATGGCACTTGGTAATCACGTTCACCTTGTAATACCAAAACTGGTTTTTTATTCTTTTTAGCCAATGATATCATATTTAAATTATTCAAATAATTCCAATAACTAAAAGGTTTCATGGAAGGTAAGCTATCGTTTGGAAATGTTTTTGGCAAATTCAATATTTTAGCATGATTAGCTTGAGCCGCCATGTAATCAAAAACAGCTGAATCTGCTTTTGTTTTTGCTTGAAGTGGCTTTAAATATTCAAGCTGGTAAAGCATTAAATCTTGTAAGCTAGTGTAATTCCCCGCAGCCATTATTGCTCCAGCTACTTTTTTATTTTGTTTTAAAAACAGTGGCATTAATCCGGCACCTTGACTATGACCCATTAAGTATATTCTTTTAGGATCAATGGCATTTTTTTTACTTACTTTATTTATCAACTCTTTCAAATCGGCTAAATATTCCTGCTCAATGGTATAATAATTTCCGTTTTTATGTTGTTCCATTAGCTTACCAAAATAAGCCTTAGTTCTTTTATCGAACCTCAATGTTGCAATTCCTTTACTGGCTAATCCCCATGCAAAATCCTTATAAATTCTATTTGGTCCAATGGTGGCATCTTTATCTATTGGACCGCTTCCCCCAATAATAATGATGCAAGGATATTTTTTTTCTTGAATGGGTACAGTTAGAATTGCTTCGTTTTCAAAACCAACAGGACCAAAAGGAATTTTTATTTCATAGAAACCAAAAGTATTAATATATGCAGGAATATTATACATTGGATCAGCTTCAACTATGTATATTCCACTAATTTGCCATTTTAAATTAAAAGATAAACGCAATCCTACCGCACCATTTTTAAATTTTAATTTGGTAGTTGTAACATGAAATGAGTCTAAATAATTATACCTGGTAGCTCCTATTTCATTTAAATCGCCATTAACAGCCGCTAAACTTTCCCAAATACTTTGAAATCTTTCAGGTGTTATTTTCCTGAGCATAACTTCATCACAAAAAGTATAAGCTTTTTCAAATTGTTCTGATTTAAATAAATCAATTATTTCAAGTGCTTTTTGAATAGCCATTGTCTCATTTTTTTGAGCAATTGCAGGAGTAAAAAAGAATGAAAGTAAAAGAACAATCAAATACTTTGTATAGATTTTCATAAATAATTTTTAAATAAAATATTGATATAAGACTGCGGCAACTACTAAAGAAAAAAACAAGATTTCTTTTAAAATTATAAGTCTTTTACTCATAAAATAATTTGCCATAACAATACTTACGGGAACAGATAAATAACAAACAGCAAATACCACATTATGATCTTCAATTAATGTTAAAAGTACTGATATTACTATGTACAATACTAATGTAATTAGTATTCTTCGTGTTTTTACTTTGTTCTTAAAATAATTCAGTTGTAGTGAAATTCCTGAAGCAAAAACAATGACCGTGATTAAAAACCATGGAATTATTTTGTTCCAATTGATACTAATACTATTTAAGTAATTTCTATTCAAACTGTTATTAATAATAATAATTAAATCGTTCAAATTATCCATCATAAAAAACAAAACACCAAGTAAATAAATGGGTAATATCAGTCCAAAAAAACTTGCTAAAATGAAACGAATATTGAAGTAAGTCATCAGTATAACACTGATTAAAATAAAAGGTAAATAAATCAAAGTATCATAATTAAAAAGCACAGCCATACCTAAATACAAACCACTGTCGAGCACAATGTATAAAGGTTTCTCGGATTCGTATAAGTT
>JBIILW010000214.1:0-4138 GCA_044338265.1 Bacteroidia bacterium
AATAATTGACCTAATGAAACTTTGGAGAATCCTTTTATTTTACTTTTTAAAGGTGTAAAATAAAACAAAATACTTGCTCCAAATCCTAATCCTGTATATGGTTTTAAATAAGTGTAAACAGATTTTTGAGAATAAATGGTATTATATTGACGTTCTATATTCTTTACATCAAAGCCATTATTAAGGTAAAGGAAACCTAAGCTAAAATTCAAACTGCTTTGTTTTAATATTACGTAATCTAATTTTAAATTATAGCCATTCAACGCATGTCCGTTTGTATTGTCTGTAATGTCTTCCCCTGAATACGGATTTAAAGGCATGGCCAGTCCTCCCGTAAGCATTATTTCTTGCGAGTTAGCTTGCAGTGTAAATTGAATGATATATACAAAAAGCAATAGTTTCTTCATTTTTTTTATTGCTGGTTACAGCTATAGGTCAAACAAATTTTATAATAAGTTGCTTAACAGATTTTGTTTATATAATTAAGAATAGAATTTGCTTTGGCAAAGTAATTTAAAAATGGAAATAAGAATAGCTTCATTTAACAAAAAAATTAATCTTAAAATTCGAAAAAATAAATTCGAAATCCTAAATATTCATATCAATATTTATTAATTTTTCATTTTGTCATCAATAGTTTAAACAATTCGGATTTTGAATTTATTTTTTCGAATTTATATTTACATTTGTACTTCATGAAATTTTTTTTTAAAATATTCGGTTTTGCTTGCCTACTCGTAATTATTTCGTGTAGTAAAAACAATTCCGAAACTACTGTAATAGATATTGGTTACAGCTATTTTCCAATAGACAGTACCAAGCAATATTTGTATGTAGTTGATAGCATTTCATATAGTAATTCTACTACTGTCGATACTTTTCGTTTTCAATTAAAAACACAGTTTACGAATAGTTTTATTGATTTAAATGGCACTAAAACTTGGCGCTTACAGCGATTTGCTAAATATAAAAATCAGGATAGTTTTAAGGAAATAGAAAATCATTTTGTACAGTTTAATAACAATCAAATGATTTATACAGCTAATAATTTAAACTTTTTAAAGGCGGTTTTTCCTTTGAATAAAAACACGGTTTGGAACGGAAATTTATACAACACTGAATCACGAGTAAATACTAAAATAGATTTGCTAAACGAAAATTTTACCAATGCCGACACCACATTTACCAACGCTTTAAAAATAAAAGAAAAGTTCAGCGAAGATTTTATTTTTAGTATTGAACAATGGAGCGTTTACCAAAATAATAAGGGATTGGTTTACTATAAAAGTAAAAATATAGAAACCCAAACTGACCAAAATGGGAAAGAAAGTAAATCAGGTTTTGATATTACTCTAAGATTATTTGGAGTGATAGAATAGATTGTTTCAATAAAATAAAAATATTAATAGTTTGGTAGTCATTGCGATTAAGCGAAAACTTGATTGGCAATCTCTATTAACAAACAGATTGCTTCGTGCCTCGCAATAACGAACTAAAACAATTACTATCATCTATCAACTGACAACTATTAACTACCCCTTATACTTTCCTTTACTTTTTCTAATATTTACCGATACAATTTTATATTCAGGGCACATGGCTTCGCTATCATGTTCATCGCTGGTAATGACATTAAGCATCACCTCAGGAAAATGGAAGGTGGTACTTAAAATACCTTGTTTAACTTCATCGGTTAAATATGCTTTTACATCTACTTTTCCGCGTGGCGATTCAATACAAACCATATCACCATTGCTTATAAAATGTTTCTCAGCATCTAACGGATGAATCATTACAACATCTTCAGTCAAGATTTTTACATTACCCGTTCTTCTGGTCATGGTACCCGAATTATAATGCTCTAATTCACGGTTTGTAGTTATAATATAAGGATATTCTTTTTCGTATTTGGTAATTTCTTTGCTTTCAGTCCAATCAAAATAATGGAATTTGCCTTTACCTCTTTGGAACTGTTCCAAATGCAAAATTTCTGTATCTGTTCCATCTTTTTTAACTGGCCATTGTTTACCATTATCACCTAATTCATCCCATTTAACTCCAGCAAAAAACGGAACAATTTGTGAAATTTCTTCTAACATTGTTTTGGGATTATATGGTGCTTGTGGGTAGCCCATTTTGTTCATAATATCCACCATTATTTCACCGTCACTTTTGGTTCCTAATAAGGGTTCAACCGTTTTTTGAACACGTTGAATTCTTCTTTCGCCATTGGTAAATGTGCCACTTTTTTCTAAGAAAGAAGCTCCTGGTAAAATCACCGTGGCATACTTAGCAGTTTCGGTCATAAACAATTCTTGAACTACCAATAGTTCTAAGTTTTCCATGGCTGCAATTACTTTATTGGTGTTTGGATCGGTTTGCACCACATCTTCGCCCATTAACCAAAGTGCTTTTAAATTCCCATCAATAGAGGCATCAAACATTTCAGGAATTTTCAATCCTTTACCAAATGGAATTTTGGTTTTATAAAAGTCTTCATAGTGTTTGTTTATTTCTGGATCATAAGAACTCATGTAACCAGCACCTTGGTGTGGCTGACAACCCATATCGGCTGCTCCTTGCACATTGTTTTGACCACGTAATGGGTTTACTCCAACACCTCTTCTTCCAATATTTCCGGTAATTAAAGCTAAGTCGGAAATAAGCATTACCGTAAACGAACCTTGTGTATGTTCGGTAACTCCTAATCCATGGAACGACATGGCATTTGGTGAATTGGCATAAGCCAATGCAGCAGCTTTTACTAAGTTTTTATCTACGCCAGTAATTTTTTCTAACTCATCAATATCTAATTTTAAAATTTGCTCGCAAAAATCTTCGTATCCTTCTGTTCTGTCATTGATAAATTCTTTTGCAGCCGCACCTTCTGTTATAATAAAATACAACATCATATTTAATAATGCCACATTTGTTCCTGGTTTTAACTGCAAATGATAAGTTGCATATCTTGCTAATTCAATTCTTCTTGGATCAATTACAATGGTGGTTTTGCCTTTCATGGCAAACTGCCTTAACTTAACACCAGTAACAGGATGTGCATCGGTTGGATTTGCTCCAATTACCATGATACAATCTGTGTGTTTTAAGTCAATGATAGAGTTGGTAGCTGCTCCAGTTCCAAATGATTTCTGCATGCCAAAAGCTGTTGGCGAATGACAAACACGTGCGCAACAATCAATATTATTGGTTCCAATTACGGCACGAATAAATTTTTGCATTAAGTAATTTTCTTCATTGGTACATCTAGCCGATGAAATTCCAGCAATAGAATCTGGTCCGTGTTTTTGTTTTATATCGCTTAGCTTATCAGCAATAAAAGTATAAGCTTCGTCCCAAGTAGCAGGTTCCAATACGCCATTTTTTCTAATTAAAGGCGTTCTTATTCTATCAGGATGTTTGTAAAACGAAAATGCAAAACGTCCTTTTAAGCAAGTATGACCTTGATTTACTGCTGCATCATAAGGCGCTTGAATTGATTTTACTTGTCCGTTTAAAACCGAAACTTCTAAATTACAACCCACACCACAATACGTACAAATGGTTCTAATTTTTTTATCTGCTACAATTGATTTTGATTCAAACACATCACTAATAGCCGAGGTAGGACAAGCTTGCGCACAAGCACCACAACTTACACAATCAGAATCGAAGAAAGAGTTTTCAAAACTTTTTACTATATGACTGTCAAATCCGCGGCCAGCCATGCTCAATACAAATTCGCCTTGCACTTCATCGCAAGCACGCACGCAACGGAAACAGTTAATACATTTACTAAAATCGGAAGTCATGTAAGGATGACTCAAATCTTTTTTTCTATCCAAATGATTTTTTCCTGCTGGATAACGAACATCACGAACACCAACTTTAGCTGCTACTTCTTGCAGTTCACAATTGTTATTTACTTCACAAGTCAAACAGTCTAAAGGATGATCAGTAAGCACCAATTCAACAATGTTTTTTCTAAGCTTAGTAATTCTATCGCTGTGCGTATAAATATACGAGTTTGGAATAACAGGTGTATGACATGAAGCTTGTGCTTTTGAAGGTCCGTTAGCCACTAAAGCCACATCTACACTGCAAACCCTGCACGAACCAAAAGGATCTAAATTAGGCGCAT
>JBIILW010000215.1:0-4136 GCA_044338265.1 Bacteroidia bacterium
CAATAAACTATAAATTAAGCCGGCCCGAGGAACAGCCAACTTAGTTCGAATACCAATGTTTCTATAAGCATGTAGAAGGCATAGCAATTCCATTTCCGGACGAGGGTTCGAATCCCTCCAGCTCCACTAGTAACAGTACAAAACAAATCAAAAGCCCGTAAAACTCAGTGTTTACGGGCTTTTTTGTTTTTACCTTTTTCAAATTCAACCATTTTTTCGCATTGCCGAGGTGGTAAATTCGGGTACCCGAACTTTTTTCAGTTCTGGGTACCCGAATTCTGCCGAAACGCACGACTGGCAAGGAGTTCAAAAAATGAACATCTTGCGTAAAGTGTTTAAATTATCGAATTTTACAACTGAAAAAGGGGTCACCAAAATGCAATCAAAAATCTCCATTCTCTTTTACGCAAAGAGATCAAAAACCACAACTGATGGTTTAGTGCCAATCTATTTAAGAATTACAATAGATGGTCAACGTATTGAACAAAGTACAAATCGTTTTGTAGACCCACTGAAATGGTCAAAGGAACAAGGCAAAATGAAAGGCCAATCTGAAGAAGCTCGCATCTTAAATACTTACCTCGATATTCTAAAAGGTAATATTTACAACATGCAAAAGGAGATCATTCATGATGGAAATGAAGCAACTTTTGAAAATTTTAGAAACAAATTTTTTGGCATTGAAGAACGTAAAAAAATGTTGGTGCCAATTTTTGAGGACCATAATCAAAAAGTGGAAGCTTTATTGAATCAGGAATTTGCGCCTGGTACTTTAGAAAGATACAAAACTTCTTTGAAACATACCATTGACTTTTTAAAATGGAAGTACAATGTGTCTGATATCGATATCAAAAAAATTGACCATGTTTTTGTTACCGAATATGAATTTTATTTAAGAAGTGTAAGAAAATGTGCCAATAATACTGCTGTAAAATACATCAAAAACTTTGGTAAAATTATTCGTATTTGTATTGCCAATGGTTGGATTGACAAAAATCCGTTTGCCAACTTTAAATCAAAAGTAAAAGAAGTTGAAAGGGTATTTTTGGTTGAAGAAGAATTAGAAGTGATGGCAAATAAGGAAATCAAATTTGAACGATTGGCATTGGTCAGGGATATTTTTCTTTTTAGTTGTTATACCGGATTAGCATACATTGATGTAAAACAATTATCTAGTTTAAATATCAATATTGGAATTGATGGATTCAAATGGATTTTTACAAATCGACAAAAAACCGATACCAAATCAAATATTCCTTTATTGCCAATGGCTGAAGAAATAATAGCTAAATATAAAGACCATCCTCAATGCATCAATCAAGGAAAATTGTTACCAATTCTTAGTAATCAAAAAATGAACGCTTATTTAAAAGAATTAGCTGATATGTGCGGCATCCAAAAGGAACTTACCTTTCACATTGCACGTCATACTTTTGCTACCTCTGTAACACTTACCAATGGAGTTCCAATTGAAAGCGTGAGTAAAATGCTAGGTCATAAAAACTTAAGAACAACTCAACATTATGCGAAAATTTTAGATAAAAAAGTGAGTGAGGATATGCAAATTTTACGTTTGAAATTAGGTGTAAAAAATTCTGAGGTTAAACTAACCAATACTGCTGGTTAAAATTAAATTATAAACTATTTTCAGTTGAAAACTAGATAAAATCTTTATTTGGTCTGCTTTTTGTAAGGTTGATTTTTTTATAAACGAAAAAAAGGTAAGTCTTTTATTATTAATCATTAATTTAATACATTATAATATTTAATTATGTGTTAATAGTAGTTGAACAAAATCTTTTTTAACATTTTTAGTAAATTATAAAAAATAAAATTTTTAAATGCAGCTAATAACATCTAAAATCTTAACAGAACTCGACAATCAATTGAATTTTATTAAATCTGAATCAAACAACTCCATTCAAAACGCAGAACTATCGATTCAAACAATCATAAAATCAATTGAAAAACTAAAAATTTTCATTATTAAATACAAGTTTCAAAACCAAAAGGAAGAAATTACATTTTTTAAAAAAATTAAACCTCAGTTCGTTTCTAGGTTATTACTTGCAAGTTTTATATATAATACCGAAACTAAAAGACCAAATGGTAGTGGTCAAAATGTTCGTAGTTTTTTAGAAGATGAATTGAAGAAATTACACGCTTTTTATGAAAACAATATTGAGTTTTATAAATACTATCGAACAGGAAGTGATCATCTAGATAACCAACTTTTTATTCGTGGTAAATTTGATATCAAAATAAATTTAGATAATTTACATGGTGTCATTGATGAAAGATTTTCTACCCATCAAGATTATTTAGTTGCTCAAATTATAGCAAATAATCAAATGGAGGAATACCTCCAAAAAGAAATTGAACTTCTTGATAATGATACTAAACTAAACGCAAACAGCAATAAAAATTCATCTTTAAATTGGACAGCTCCAAAGGTTGCTATCATTGAGCTTTTATATGCATTTCATGCAGATGGTTGTTTCAATAATGGCAATGCAAATATTAGTCAAATTGCTACTGTTTTTGAATCAGTTTTCAATATTGAATTAAGTCAATTTAGTAGAACTTTTCTTGAAATAAATTCACGTAAATTGGGTCGCACCAAATACCTTGATTCTTTAAAAGTAAAGTTAATCAACAAAATGAATGAGTCCAATCCCGATTCATAATAACAAGCTAATTTAGTTTGTTTTAACTATATTTCTTTCACAACTTGGGTTTATATTCTGAATTTAATTTATTCAAATCAAATTCTTTTGCCACTTAATTAATCAAAACCAATCATGGCAGTAGAAATTGTAACAAAAGAAGATTTACAAATCTTCAAAACTGAATTGCTTTCAGAACTTCAACTAATGATCAATTCCAAAACTGGACCAACTAAAAAATGGTTGCGAAGTCCAGAAGTCAGAAAATTACTTAATATTTCGCTTGGTACTCTTCAAAATCTTCGGATAAATGGTACCCTTAAAACCCAAAAAATTGGTGGAATCATATATTATGATTATTCAGAAATAGAAAAATTATTGGCTGGCATTTAACCTCAAAATCGCATGAACTACATCACACATTTAACAGGTTTTTTCGAAAGAATTTCTATAGATGAACGTTTAAATCCAACGCATATCAGCCTTTACATGGCGCTATTTCAAATGTGGAATATGAATCGTTTTGTTAATCCAATTTCTATTTCTCGAAGTGAAATGATGCGCTTGAGTAAAATTTATTCCAATGCTACTTATCACAAATGCATTCGTGAGCTTCATGAATTTTCTTATATTGAATACATTCCGTCTTATAATCCGTTTAAAGGAAGCCTTATTAACCTGTTCATTTTTGAAACAAGCACTGAACAAGTAGTGAACAGGTACCATACCAAAATTCAGAAAAGCACTAAACAAGCGCTAGTACCTTATATAAACAATATAAACTTAATAAACAATACAAACGTGGGAACACTCACAAAAATGGATTCAAATTTTGAACGAGTTGAAAAAAAAAATTTAATCGCTAAAAATTTAAAAGAAATGACCATTCCGCTTCCAGGTGAAGTAAACGAATATTTTGCTTCGCAAAATTCTGACAGCATTGAAGGTGAAAAATTCTTTAATTACTACACCAGCAATGGATGGAAAATTGGTGGAAAAGCAAAAATGAAAAATTGGCAAGCTGCTGCGCGCAACTGGTTATTAAATGTGGCACGTTTTGAACCCAAAAAAAATGTTCCTACTGCAAAGCCAAATCAACTACACACCAGCACCAAAAAAAATTACAACGAACCACTTTAAAAACTGAAAACCTGTATGTTAAACAACAACAATGCCATTGATTACAACAAGGCTTTTAACTGGATACAAATGAAAGGAAAAGAATTGTATGGCCAAAAATTTGCGTTAAATCAATCCGACTCCCCCCTCCTACACTCTCTTATAGCTTACTTCCTTAAAGACGAAGAAACAGCTTCTAAATGCGGTTTAAGCATACACAAGGGAATCTTACTATCAGGTCCAATTGGTGTGGGTAAAACTTCCATCTTTAATATTTTGAAGTATTTTCTCAAATCTGAAGACCGATTTATTATTAAATCATGCAGAGACATCAGCTTTGAATTCATTGAA
>JBIILW010000216.1:0-4122 GCA_044338265.1 Bacteroidia bacterium
GCAACTTATGGTAAGCGAATTATTTGACGAAACTACCAAGTTGAATTGGTATAAAGTAATATTTGGGTTGAAAAAGCAGTTTGGGAAAAAGCCAGATATGAATGGAATTTTGTTTTTAATTGGCATCAGGGAATTAGGACAAAATAGAGAATTTACTAAAGCAGAGAAAATGGATTTATTCCACATTGCTACTTGTAAATTATTAAGCTATGAAGGTTATTTTAAATACGAATTTACCGATGAAGACGGTTGGCCTCATTACGATTTGGTAACTCAACCCGAATATACCGATTTGCTTTCACAAGAGTATTATTTACGGAAATTGGTAGTACGATATTTTTTAGAAAACGATTTAATTACAGACTAAAACACGGATGAAAAAGAACATATTTATATTGCTTTTAATAACATTTAGCTCATTTGCATTTGCTCAAAAACCTGCAAGTACTAAAAGTAAAGTGAAACAAAAACCTGCGAAAGAATTAAAGGAATATGTGGTGGTAAGTACCAAATTTGGTAACATGATTTTTACATTATACGATGAAACTCCATTGCATCGCGATAATTTTAAAAAATTGATTAGAAGTAAGTATTACGATGGATTGTTATTTCACAGAATTATCAGAGATTTTATGATTCAAGGTGGCGATCCTAATTCTCGCAATGCAGATTCCAACGCTGTTCTTGGAAATGGTGGACCAGATTATACCATTCCCGCCGAAATAAATCCAAACATTATTCATACCAAAGGTGCTTTGGCAGCTGCTAGAACTGGCGATAATATTAATCCACTGAAGGAGTCAAGTGGCAGTCAGTTTTTTATAGTTCAAGGTAAAAAAGTAGACAAAAAAGAGCTGGAAGAAATTATGAATGCCAAAAACTATCAGCGTAAACAAGAAGTTTTTAATAATATAGTTTCAAAAGATACTGCAGTGGCAAACAGATTGAATTTAATTCAACAAACCAAAGGCAAAGAAGCAGTTCAGGAATACGTTATGAAGCAGTTAGGACCCGTAATAGATGAAGCATACAAAAAGAAAGAGTTTTTATACAACGGAACACAAATAGATGCTTACAAAGTATATGGTGGAACTCCTTTTTTAGACATGGATTACACTGTTTTTGGTCAAATGATAGTTGGATTTGAGGTGTTAGATAAAATTGCAATTTTATACAATAACCCACAAACTAACAGACCTTTTGAAGATGTAAAAATGAGAATAAGTATCATCAAAAGATAATTTTTTAAAATATAAATCCCTATTTCTTCCATTCAATTTGATAAAGTATTTTTTCATTTTAAGTTTTATTCTGCTTGGTTTTGTTGGCATGGCACAGCAAAATGAAGAACAAGTTACAGTTATTCAAGGTAAAATTATTGATAAACGTAACAGGGAACCTTTGCCTTTTGTAACCATTACATTTAAAGGCACTCGTATAGGAACCACCAGCGATTTTGAAGGAAACTTTAAGTTAAAAACTATTCAGAAAGTTGATTCAATAAAAGCCAGTTACGTAGGTTATAAAACTTATTTGAAAAAAATTAATTACGGACAAACTCAATCGTTTAATATTGAAATGAGTGAGGCAAGTTCGGAGTTAAAAGCAGTAACTGTTAGAGTAGGAATAAATCCTGCGCTCAGAATAATAAATAATGCACGCAAAAACAGAGATGCAAACGACCAAGAAAACTTAAAAGCATACCAATTCGATAGCTATAATAAAGTAGATGTTTCGTTAAATAATGTGAGCGATGAAATGAAAAACAGAACCATGTTTAAACCCATTAAAGGTTTATTCGATACTGTTTTTCAAATGAAGAACGAAGAAGGAAAATACATTTTACCATTATTTATAAACGAAACTTTTAGTCAGTATTATTACAATAAAATTCCATCAAAAAATAAAGAGGTAATGGTAGCCAGCAGCACTACGGGAATAGGTGTTGGCGACAAAAGTTTTATAACCGATTTGATGGGAACTAGTTTGCAAAGCTTTAATTTTAATGGAAACTTTGTTCGCCTATTAGGCAAAGATTTTATATCGCCTTTAAGTAATGTGTGCCACCGTTATTATGTTTATACATTGCTTGATTCAAGCATAGAAAATGGTAAAAAAAATTATAAACTAAAACTAAACTTAAAAAGTGAGCAAGACTTAGGATTTTTAGGCCACATGTGGATAGAAGAAGGCACTTGGGCTTTAACAAGAATAGATGTTGAAATTTCGGAAAATGCCAATATCAACTTCATTGATAGAATAAAACTGCAACAAGAATTAAAGCAAACTACTGCAGGTCCTTTCATTCCATTTAAAAACAGAATGATCATAGATGTGTCGGAATTAACAAGTAAGTCAAGTGGCATGATTGCTAAATTTTATAACTCAGCATCTAATATTGTGGTAAATGAACCAAAGGAAATTTCTTTTTATGACCGATTAATAGAACGAGCTGAAGAGGAAACCTTAGAAAAAGATTCAAATTTTTGGACTAGCAAAAGGCCAGAAGCATTTACCAATATTGAAAGGCGAATGTTTAACATGGTTGACTCTATAAAAAACCTTCCTGCTATTCAAACGTATATAGATGTGGTACGTTTGGTGGTAGAAGGCTACAAGCGCATTGGTGGCTTTGATTGGGGTCCTTATGTGTTTTTATATGGATATAATAATGCCGAAGGCAATAGGTTGCGTTTTGGTTTTAAAACAAATGCCACATTTAGCAAGCAATGGGTATTGAAATCTCATTTGGCTTATGGTTTTAAAGATGAAAAATGGAAGTATGGCTTATCGGCCGATTACATCAGCAATAGAAGAGATTGGACAGTTTGGAGTGCAAGCTACAGAGACGATTATGATGTACTAGGTATTACCACAGATTTTGGTCCAGGCGCTAATTCATCTAATATATTTCAAGCCATTAGTATTTTTGCCAAAGGCATCAGAATCAATAGAACGCAAGAAATAAAGTTAGGTTTTTTTAAGCAAATTAAACCAGATTGGAGTTTTAAAATGAACGCCCAATTCAACACTTTTGAACCTAGAGGTGAAAATTTTAAATTCAAATATATAACAAGTGAAACAATAACTGACAGTAGTTATAAAAATGCTCAAATTACTGCAGAAGTTCGTTGGGCATATAAAGAGTTATTAATTGCCAGGGGCAATGACAGACTTAGATTAAAACGTCCTCTTTTACCAACTTTAACTTTTACTTATACACATGGTTTTAAAGGAATTTTTGGAAGTAATTTTGATTATGATAAAATTCAATTAAACCTTTGGCACCATGCCAATACAGGGATATTTGGAACGGCAGATTATTGGGTTACTGCTGGGAAAATATTTGGTAAACTGCCATATCCTTTATTAGATGTAGCAAGAGGAAACCAAGTATTTATTTACTCCGACTTTAACTACAGTTTGATGGATGTATATGAATTTGTAAGCGACCAATATGTTCATTTAACCTACATTCAACACTTTGAAGGTTTGTTTTTAAATAAAATACCAGTTGTTAAAAACTGGAAATGGCGAAACTTTGCTTTTGTAAAGGCTGCTTATGGTAGCTTAAGCAATGAAAACAGAAGTTTAATGCCCGAGGAAAAACCAATTGTTGTTCCAAGCGATAGAACTTTTAACAAGGTAAATTCCTTTAAAAACAATATTCCTTACGTAGAAGTTGGTTACGGATTTGAAAACATTTTCAGAATTCTTTCTATCAATATGGTCCATCGTTTAACTTATACAGATCACAGACGTTGGGGAATAAACGTAGGCTTAAAGTTCCAGTTTTAGTAAATTATTTTTAGGTTTTGTTTGCAACATAAAGACGTTTAATTAAACGTCTCTACAAAATATCTTGACCCGCTTGCATTTTGCGAGTAATAATTGAGATAGAGAATAAAAACATGCTTGTACCTTTAAATAATGTTCGTATTGTGGCGAGCGTTGGGAAGACTTCCGACACATCGGAAAAGCGGGCCGTGCTTCAAGCCATGTGGGAGGGTAGCTTTTTATTGTCTAGCTTTTTTGCATACTTTTTCAGCAATGGAAAAAGTATGAAGATAAAAAGTGGATTTTGAAAATGTATATATGGTTAAGATGTACGCTAAATAAACT
>JBIILW010000217.1:0-4121 GCA_044338265.1 Bacteroidia bacterium
GTTAATGATTGACATTAGCCACAGCATGATATTATATGGTGAAGACCGCATTACACCTGCTAAAAAAGTTGCCATGGCATTGGCCGAGTTAATTAAAACAAAATACCCAAAAGATACTTTAGATATCATTGTTTTTGGAAATGATGCTTGGCCTATTGAAGTGAAAGATTTACCTTACTTACAAGTGGGTCCATACCACACCAATACCTATGCAGGTTTGGAGTTGGCTATGGATATATTACGTAGAAGAAAAAATACCAATAAACAAATATTCATGATTACCGATGGCAAGCCAACTTGTTTGAAAGAAGTCAATGGCTATTATCAAAACAGTTTTGGTTTGGATAGAAAAGTAATCAATAAAACCTTAACCATGGCCGCACAAGCCCGAAGAATAAATATTCCCATTACTACTTTTATGATTGCTACCGATCCTTATTTACAGCAATTTGTAAGAGAGTTTACACAGGTAAATAATGGGAAAGCATACTTTAGCGGATTAAACGGATTAGGCGATTTTATATTTGAAGACTTTGAACGCGGAAAACGGAAAGCGGTGAAGTAAATTTTGAATGAATTCAATAAGCAATTAGCAATAGACAATATATAATCTTGAAATCTTTCTCCCGATGCATCGGGATTGTAATCTTTTAATTTTTCAATTTTCAATCTTTCAATAAAAAACATGAACATAAAAACAATAGCACAATTAAAAGCAAGCGGATATAAACCCAAAAGTGTAAAAGAGGAAATGCGTACTAATTTGATTGCATTTTTAAAAGGTGGAACCAATCCATTTGAAGGAATTCAAGGATATGATGAAACTGTATTACCACAATTACAAACTGCCATTTTATCGCAGCATAATATTATATTATTAGGCTTGCGCGGACAAGCAAAAACAAGGATTGCCAGGCTCATGATTAATTTATTAGATGAATACATTCCCGTTGTGGAAGGTTCGGAAGTGAATGACGATCCGTTGGAACCTTTAAGTCGTTATGCCATTGATTTAATAGCCGAAAAAGGTGATAAAACGCCAATTACTTGGATGCATCGCAATGAACGTTATACTGAAAAACTAGCAACACCAGATGTGAACATTGCCGATTTAATTGGCGATGTAGATCCTATAAAAGCTGCCTCGCTCAAGTTACATTATAACGATGAAAGAGTCATTCATTTTGGATTGATTCCTCGCAGTCACAGGTGCATTTTTGTGATTAATGAATTGCCCGATTTACAAGCCAGAATTCAAGTTTCTTTGTTTAATATTTTACAAGAAGGCGATTTGCAAATTCGTGGTTTTAAATTGCGCCTGCCATTAGATGTGCAGTTTGTGTTTACTGCAAATCCTGAAGATTATACCAACAGAGGAAGTATTGTAACTCCTTTAAAAGACAGGATTGATAGCCAAATTTTGACACATTATCCAAAAACAATTGAGATTTCGAAGACCATTACCAAACAAGAAGCGGCCATTAAACCAGCACAAAAAGCAGCTATTTCTGTCAATGAATTGATGTATAATTTGGTAGAACAAATAGCCATGGAAGCGCGTCAGAGTGAATTGGTAGATCAGAAAAGTGGCGTTTCTGCTCGATTAACCATCAGTGCCATGGAAAATTTGTTTAGTGCTGCTGAACGCAGAATGTTGTTAAATGGCGAAAGTAAAACTCATATTAGAATTGCTGATTTATTTGGTGTGTTGCCAAATATAACTGGCAAAGTAGAGTTGGTGTATGAAGGTGAATTAGAAGGTGCAAATCATGTGGCGCAGAATTTAATTGGCAAAGCCATCAGAACATTATTTACTGAGCAATTTGCGAATCCTGAAAAAGCAAAGAAGTCGAAAAAACCAAATCCTTATGCCGAAATCATTAATTGGTTCAATGATGGTGATATGATTAGTATTTTATCGACTGCAAACGACAGGAATTATGAAACCGAATTGGGTAAAGTAAAAGGTTTGAAAGAATTGGTAAAAGCTACTTTAGGTAAATTAACCAAAGCCGATGAATTGTTAATGATGGAATTTGTGTTACACGGACTTTCAGAATTTAGTCAACTAAGCAAACATCAATTAAACAGTGGCTTTGAATTTAAGGATTTAATGAGCAGCATGTTCGACATGAAATCGGGTAGGGCAGAAGAAGAATTATAGGTTATAGCATGATTGCCATAACCTATAATTTATAATAAAAATATTTTGTTGCTTTTCATAAATTACATATTTTTAATTGACTAATATTTTATTCCAAATTTTTTTTATTTATTAAAAAATTTATTATTTAAATCAAACCAATAAAATCAAAAAATTGATAATTACAACAATGATAACAATAGCTATTTTCCAAAAAATATATGCTAATTTTATATCCATAAAATAAAATACTACAAGCAAAAATTTAGCTGTAAATAATCCTATAATTATGCTTTTTGAAAAAAAGAAAATTGACGTAATTATTGTCATTGCTGTTAACAGCATAAGCATAAACCAAACATGAATTGTTTTCATTTTTTTTAGTTTAAAATAGTAAATAAATAACAGGAAATAACAACAGCCAAATTAAATCACAAAGGTGCCAAAACGCAGCCCCAGCCTCAAAATCTTCCATGTTTATATCTGAATTTTTATTGGAAAGTGATACATAAATTGAAGCTAAAATTACTATTCCTACCATTACATGTATAACATGAAAACCAGTAAGTAACCAATAAAAAGTAAAGAAAATATTATGGTCTAATGTTAAACCGTGTTCTATTTTATTGGCATATTCAAATGCTTTGAAAACAATAAAAATGAATCCAAATAAAATGGCTAAAAGTATAAAATTGACCGACTTTTTATTGTTATTTTCCTTGAATAATTGCAAAGCATAAGCCATAAAAAAACCACTTGTTAAAAGCACCACAGTATTAATTGAACCAATAGTAATGTTTAATAATAACTTAGATTCATGGAACATAACGGCATTGCTATTTCCATAATATTTCATGGCTACTAATGCCATTCCAAAAGTTATTATTTCTAAAAAAATAATTATCCAAATAAGTATTCCGCCTGGTGGATAATAGATGTTTTTGTAATTTATTTTTTGAGTGTTCAAGCGTGTAATTTTATAGTTTTACGACATGTTTTTTATCTTTTCATATAACTTCACCATAGATTGTAAAAGCGCAGTTGGCGTAGTTAATATTTGATAATGATTTTGTCCAAACATTTGTGGTAAGTAATATTTTGCTTCGGCTTCTATGGCCAAAGCATACGCATTTATTTGCATTTCGTGTAGCTCGCGCAATGCTTGTTTCACATCGTTTATGCCATATTTTCCTTCGTATTTATCAAAGTCGTTCGGCTTTCCATCCGATATTAAAACCACCCATTTATTTTTGGTTTTTCGCCTATTTAATAATGCTCCTGAATGGCGCAAAGCAGCTCCAATTCTGGTATATCCATCTGGTTCTACTGCGCCAATTACTAGTTTTGCGGTGTTCCAATCTTCATCAAAATCTTTGAGTGTTTGATAAGTTGAAAAATTTCGTGTTTTAGAATAAAAACTATTGATTGAAAAATCAACTTGAAATTCATTTAATATTTCACCAAATAAAATTGATACTTGTTTTTCTACATCTATAATTCTGTTTCCGTCAGCATATCCATCACTCGATAAACTAATATCAAGCAATACTAAAATGGATAAATCTTTTTCCTTTTTTCTGCTCGAAATATAAATATTTTCAGAAGGAGTATGCCTTGAATGAACATCAACATATAAGTCGGTAATGGCATCTATGTCAAATTCATTTCCTTGTGTTTGTCTGCGCTGCTGCTGCATTTTATTGTTTAAATTAGCAAGCATTTTTCGTAAACCAATTAAAACCGTTGCATTTTTTTTAATAGTATCGTGGTAGTAATCCGAATCGGTTTTGAGTAAAATAATGGGATAAACTTTGCAAAAATTGTCTTTATAAGCATTCTTTGAATAGTCCCATTCATCGTATTTTAGGTGATAACCTTTTGCATCTATTTCGGCACTTTCCGAAATGGTTGTATTCTCAATAAAGTCAGCCTGATACACCGAATGAGCAGTGTCATCAACCCTCACAGTATATTTCAT
>JBIILW010000218.1:0-4116 GCA_044338265.1 Bacteroidia bacterium
TACTGTTAAATTATTGAATGAAGGCAGTACTGTTCCTTTCATTGCTCGATACAGAAAAGAACTTACCAACGCATTGGACGAAGTTCAAATTGAAAATATTAGGTTGCTAAATTTAAAGTTTACCGAATTAGTAAAGCGTAAAATTTCCATCATTGAAACCATTAAAGAGCAAGGTAAATTAACGCCTTTATTGGAAAAAAGTATTCATGATTGTTGGGACTTAAATTTACTAGAAGACATTTATTTACCTTATAAACCCAAACGTAAAACCAAAGCAAGCATTGCCCGTGAAAAAGGTTTAGAGCCTCTGGCAATTTGGTTATTGAAAGAAAACAATAACAGTCCAGTAATAGAAGCCAGCCGTTATTTGAAAAATGGAGTGTCAAGCGAGGAGGAAGCTTTGCAAGGTGCGCGAGATATTATAGCTGAAATGGTCAATGAAGATGCAAAAGCCAGAAATATCATTAGAAATCAGTTTGAAAAACATGCGGTAGTTTATACCAAAGTTGCCAAAGGAAAAGAAACATTAGGAATTAAATACCAAGATTATTTTAAATACGATGAGCCTTTAAATCGTTGTCCTTCGCACAGGTTATTAGCAGTATTTAGAGGAGAGGAAGAAGGTTTTTTAAAATTAAACATTGAACCTGATGAAGAAATAGCCATTCAAAAATTGGAATATATTTTTGTAAAAAGGAATAACGATAGCAGCTTTCAAATAGAACTAGCCATAAAAGACAGTTACAAACGTTTGCTTTCTCCTTCTATGGAAACAGAATTTAGGAACTTAGCCAAGGCCAAAGCCGATGAAGAAGCGATTAGCGTTTTTGCTGAAAATTTAAAACAATTATTGCTTTCAGCACCACTAGGAAGCAAACGAATTTTAGCCATTGATCCTGGATTTAGGTCTGGTTGTAAAGTGGTTTGTTTAAATGAAGAAGGAAAATTATTAGTTGACGATATTATTTATCCTCACGAACCTCAGCGCGATGTTCAAAAAGCGGAAGCTAAAATAATATATTTAGTAGAAAAATATAATATCGAAGCATTTGCCATAGGCAATGGAACTGCTGGCCGCGAAACAGAAGAATTTATTAGAAACATCAACTTTAAAACTGAACCACAAATATTCATGGTGAACGAAAATGGTGCTTCAATTTATTCGGCAAGCGAAGTGGCAAGGGAAGAATTTCCCGATAAAGATTTAACAGTAAGAGGTTCGGTTTCCATTGGCCGCAGGCTTGCTGACCCCTTAGCAGAGTTAGTAAAAATAGATGCAAAGTCAATAGGAGTAGGGCAATACCAACACGATGTAGATCAAAATAAATTGAAACAAAGTTTGGATGTGGTGGTGCAAAGTTGTGTAAATCAAGTTGGAGTAAATTTAAATACTGCCAGTAAAAGTCTGTTAACTTATGTGTCGGGTTTAAGTGCGCAAACAGCACAAAATATCATTAACTTTAGGAATGAAAATGGGGCTTTTACTTCCAGAAATCAGTTGAAAAAAATTCCTCGTTTGGGTGATAAAGCCTTTGAACAATGCGCAGCATTTTTACGCATTCCAAATGCAAAAAATGTGTTAGATAACAGCGCTGTTCATCCCGAAAGTTATGTAATTGTAGAACAAATGGCAAAGAAAAATGCTTGTACTGTAAACGATTTGATTAGCAATGAAGCCATCCGAAAAACCATCAGACCCGAAAACTATATTACTGAAACAGCGGGGTTATTAACCATCAACGATATTTTAAAAGAGCTTGCAAAACCTGGCCGCGATCCACGAGCAATGATTCAACAATTCAGTTTTGCGAACGTTAAAAAACCGGAAGATTTATACCAAGGAATGATATTGCCGGGCATAGTTACCAATATAACCAAGTTTGGGTGTTTTGTAGATATTGGTGTAAAACAAGATGGCATGGTTCACATTTCGCAATTAGCAGATAAGTTTATTGCTGACCCTAATCAAGTAGTAAAATTACAACAACAAGTACAAGTAAAAGTATTGGAAGTTGATTTGCTAAGAAAACGAATTGCCCTCACCATGAAAGGTTTTTAGTTAACTGTTGGCAACTAGCTGCTGGCTTCTGGCTATACTAACAACTATCAACCGACAACTATCATCTATGGTCTACTTCACTTCAATCTCATCTACAAAAATAAAGGCATCGCCACCTACGCCTTGATGTCCTTCGGGCAATGTACCATAGTTTTTGGCTACTACTTTTATGTAACGTGCTTTTACTTTTTTGGGTAAATTATAAACAGCTTTTTTTGTAAAAGTTTCTTCTGTTTTCCAGTTAACATTTTCTGTCCAAGCACCAACCTTTTCATAATTTATTCCATCGTTGGATATATAATATTCCACTTCTTTTGGTAGTAAAATCCATGAGCGAGAATCTTGCAAATAATTAGACGAAATTTCACTGATTTCTTTCTTTTCTTGTAAATCAACTACCGCTTCAAAATCCTGACTTTGGTAACCTTGCCAACCTCCTTTACGCCAATCTTTGTATCCAAATAATCCATCAATAATTCCTGCATCGCCACCAGCAGTGTATTGTTTATTGTATTTACAATTCAGTTTTACGGTCCAGTTATTTGGTATTTTATGGAAGTATGCTTCGTTCAAATAATTTTCAATTTTATTGTTTGAATGTACATGAATTTTAACTGAGTTTTTTATATAAAATGGCTTGGTAAATGCTTTGATTTTTGTTTCCATCAGCATGTGTTCATCAGCACCAACCATGGTATAATAAACTGTTGGTTTTTCGGGATTTAATGAATACATATTTACTAATAAACTATCTTTAAACATTTTGTTTTCAGCATCAATAATTGGAGCAATGTCTAAATTCAAATTGGAAGTTTCGGTATCAATTTTAGCTTCTTCATATTCAAACTTTTTACCCAAAATCAATACTTCATCAAATATGGATTTGGTACTTGCATATTTGTTTTCACCAGGACAAAAAGGATAAAAACCCATGGCACTAAACACATACCAAGCGCTCATTTGTCCGCAGTCTTCATTCCCTGATAAACCGTTGGTATGATTTGAATACATTTCATTGATTATTTGATGTACTTTTTGTTGCGTTTTTTCTGGCTTTCCAATAAAATTATATAAATATGCCATGTGATGACTTGGTTCATTTCCATGCGCATATTGGCCTATTAGTCCACTAATATCAGCTTGTTCTCTGCCTTCAGTTTTACTCGATGTAGTGAACATTTCATCTAATTTTGCTTCAAAATTATTATTGCCTCCATAGGCATTGATTAAGCCATTTACATCTTGTGGCACAAAGAAATTATATTGCCAAGCATTGGCTTCGGTATAATGATTGTTTACTTCTTTTGGATTAAATGGATTTAGCCAACCACCGTTAGAACGTGGTTGAATAAATCCATTTTTAGGATTGAATAAATTTTTCCAATTTGAGCCGTTAAAACTTCCAACGGTATCGTTAACTTTTGTTCCGCTTAATTTTCCTAATTTGTCAATACACCAATCGTTATAAGCATTTTCCAAACTTTTACTTACACTTTCATGCTCATCTTCTATTGCTAAAAATCTTTTTTTATAATAAATAGGATATCCAAATTTGTCAAAATTATGGGTTGATTTAATACATGCTTCTATGGCTATATTTACATCAAAATCTCTTATTCCTTTTGCATACGCATCGACTATTACACTGATGCCATGATTGGCAATCATACAATTGGTTTCGTTGCTGCTGAGTTCCCACATAGGTAAGCGACCTACTTGTTTGTATTGCTCTAAAAATGTTTTGATAAAATCTAAATTACGCTCTCGTTGTACAATATTAAATAATGGATGCAATGCCCTAAAAGTATCCCATAAACTAAATACTGTGTAATAATTAAAGCCATCTGTTTGATGAATTTGCATGTCACGGCCAAGGTATCTTCCGTCTACATCGTTGTATATACTTGGGTGAATGAAGCAATGGTAAAGAGCAGTATAAAAAATAATTTGTTGGTCGGCAGTGCCACCTTTTACCTGAATTTTATTTAATTCTTGGTTCCACATTGCTTCGCAATTGGTTCTAACTTTTTCAAAATTCCAATGAGGAAGTTCCGCTT
>JBIILW010000219.1:0-4114 GCA_044338265.1 Bacteroidia bacterium
GGTTGGTTGCATAGCAAACACACTTTTAGCTTTGCAAATTATTATAATCCTGAACGAATGAACTTTGGTGTGCTTCGTGTTTTAAACGATGACACAGTAGCTGCTGGAATGGGTTTTGGAAAGCATCCGCACGATAACATGGAAATTATTAGCATTCCTTTATCGGGCGATTTAGAGCACAAAGACAGCATGAACAATGTAACTGTAATAAAAAACGGTGACATTCAAGTAATGAGTGCTGGAACTGGAATTCAGCACAGCGAATACAATAAAAACAAAGATACAGAAGTAAAATTCTTGCAGATTTGGGTGTTTCCCAATAAAAACAATGTAACTCCTCGTTACGATCAAATTACCTTAAACATGGCTGATAGGAAAAATAAATTACAACAAATATTGTCGCCAAATCCTGACGATGAAGGAGTTTGGATTCATCAAAATGCGTGGTTTCATTTAGCTGATTTTGATAAAGGAATTAGCACTAATTATGAATTTAAAAGTCAAGAAAATGGCTTGTATCTTTTTAATTTAAAAGGCAATTTAAAAGTCAATGATCAATCCATTTCTACCCGTGATGGGATTGGAATTTGGAATACTAGTCAGGTGGAAATTACCGCGGAATCTGATGCAGAATTTTTATTAATGGAAGTTCCAATGGAAGTTTAGTTTTAAATAAATAGAATATTATTTCCCGTAAGGAATTCTGCTCACAATACTTCTTCCCAATGTAATTTCATCGGCATATTCTAGTTCACCACCAATTGAAATTCCACGGCTAATGGTGCTAATTTGAATGGGTAAATGAGCTAATTTTTTCGAAATGTAAAAAGTGGTGGTATCGCCTTCAGGTGTTGCACTCAGTGCAATAATTAATTCTTTTATTTGTTCGTTTTCAGCCCTAATTATTAACGAAGAAATATTTACATCGTCAGGTCCAATGCCATTGATTGGAGAAATAACTCCACCCAAAACATGGTATAATCCGTTAAACTGTGAAGTGTTTTCAATGGCCATTACATCGCGCAAATCTTCCACCACACAAACCAATTCAGGGTTACGTTTATGGCTTTGGCAAATATTACATAAATCGCCATCGCTCACATTATGGCAACGTTTGCAGTATTTAATTAAAGTTCTTACTTGTTCTAATGCTTGCCCCAGGCGAATGGCATCTTGAGGTTCTTGCTTTAATATATGCAAAACCATGCGCAAAGCCGATTTTTTTCCTACACCTGGAAAACGTGATAATTGGTTAACAGCCTCTTCAATTAAGGCAGATGGAAAGTTCATATGCTTTAATTATATAGTATTTGAAATGTAATTGTTGTTGTAATTTGTCATTATTTTTTTCTGTTCTTACTTTTTGTTTGGCCAAAAAGTAAGCAAAAAGCCCACCACTAAATAAAAATTTCCATTTTTTACGCACAGCCCAGCGCCACTCGGGCCAAAAATGGAAATTTCACACATTTAGTGGACATCCACCCACACCACTTTGCCCGCACCTTTTGTTGTAAAATATACTTATTTTAATTGAAGGTTTTAAACCGCTACTGCTCCTTTAATTCCTGCGTGTGGGTTATAATTTTCCAATTCAAAATCTTCGTATTTAAATTCAAAAATAGACTTCACTTCCTTGTTAATTTTCATGGTTGGATAAGGCCTAATATCTCTGCTTAATTGCAAAGTTACTTGCTCAAAATGATTGCTATAAATATGTGCATCGCCAAAAGTATGAATAAAATCGCCTAGCTCTAAATTGCACACTTGTGCAACCATTAAAGTAAGTAATGCATAACTGGCAATATTAAAGGGAACGCCCAAAAACATATCGGCACTGCGTTGGTATAATTGGCAACTTAGTTTTCCATTGGCCACATAAAACTGAAAAAAAGCATGGCAAGGCATCAATGCCATTTTCTCTAAATCGGCCACGTTCCAAGCACTTACAATAATTCTGCGGCTATCAGGATTGTTTTTCAGTGTTTCTATAACTTCGCTTAATTGGTCTATATGTCCGCCATCGGCTTTAGGCCAGTTGCGCCATTGATGTCCATAAACAGGACCAAGGTTTCCGTTTTCGTCAGCCCATTCGTCCCATATTTTTACCCCATTATCTGTTAAATATTTGGTATTGGTTTCACCTTTTATAAACCAAAGTAATTCGTGTATAATTGATTTTAAATGAACTTTTTTAGATGTAATCAGCGGAAATCCTTTGCTTAAATCGAATCTAATTTGTGCGCCAAATATGCTGCGTGTTCCAGTTCCAGTTCTATCGCTTTTTTCGGCTCCTGTAGTAAATACATGCTTCAGTAATTCTTCGTATTGATTCATTTTTTAAATATTATTTTACAAATAAAATGAAATATTTAGCCAAGACTATATAATTTTTTGAACCAAAAAGTAACAAATAAAAAAAAATTTTGAAACACATAGAAACATAGATAATATAGCTTTTATATGTTTAAAATTAAATCTATGAATCTGTGGCAATAGAAATTTGAACTAACTACACTTTTGAAACACAAAGTAAAATAGAAAACATAGGCTTTGCATTGAAGTTCCGTAGGAACGACATATTTATAGCAACGGGTTTTAACCCGTTGAAACAAAAACAACCGTCTGTACGAAACCCCAAAATATTTGCTAATGCCATTGGCATTAGCAAATATTTTGGGGTTTCGTTGTTTGTCTTTTCATTTTACCCCAGTTTCACTGGGGGCTATAAATATTGAACTTCTTTGGAGTTTCTCTTTTGATGTTTTGTCATTTAATACAAAGCTATCAAACTGATTTTTTATAAAATCTGTGTAATCTGTGGTTAAATTTTAAGCAGCTTGAAAAGTTTTGTATTTCAATGATTCAATTTTGCTTTTGGCATAAGCCAAGTCAATAACAATTTTTCCTTTAACAGTCAAATCGGGAGCTTCATACATTAAGTCAAGCATAATGGCTTCGCAAATACTTCGCAAACCACGTGCGCCCAATTTAAATCCAAATGCAGTATCTACAATTAAATCTACTACATCATCGGTAAATTGTAATTCTATTTTTTCCAAATCAAATAAGTATTTGTATTGCTTAGTTAAAGCATTTTTTGGTTCAGTTAATATATTACGCAATGCTTCTTTATCTAATGGATTTAAGTGACATAGCACAGGTAAGCGACCAATTATTTCGGGAATTAAACCAAAACTTCTTAAATCAGCTGGGCTGATGTATTGCAACATATTTTTGTCGTTTACCGCGCCCATTTCCTCTTCATTTTTAAAACCAATGGCTTGTGTTTGTAACCTTCTGGCTATATGTCTGTCAATTCCATCAAAAGCACCACCACAAATAAATAAGATATTACTGGTGTTTATTTGAATCATTTTTTGATCAGGATGTTTGCGTCCACCTTGTGGTGGCACATTGGCAATGGTTCCTTCCAATATTTTCAATAAAGCTTGTTGAACACCTTCACCACTTACATCGCGTGTAATGCTTGGGTTATCGCTTTTTCTACTAATTTTATCTATTTCATCAATGTATACAATGCCACGTTCCGCCATTTCTAAATTATAATCGGCAGCCTGCAGCAATCGGCTCAAAATACTTTCTACGTCTTCGCCCACATAACCAGCTTCAGTTATCACGGTGGCATCGGCTATACAAAAAGGAACTTCCAATACTTTAGCCAAAGTTTTGGCCAATAAAGTTTTGCCTGTTCCAGTTTCACCAACCATCATCACATTGCTTTTCTCTATTTCTATGTCGTTCTTTTTGCTTTTTACCAATAAGCGTTTAAAGTGATTATAAACTGCTACGCTCAATACTTTTTTGGCTTCATCTTGGCCTATTACGTACTCGTCAAGGTGCGCTTTTATTTGAGCGGGTTTTAGTAAAACTAATTTGTTTAAAGGAGTTGAGGTTTTTACTTCTGTATCTTCACTAATGATTCTATTAGCTTGCTTGGTACAATCTTCGCAGATGAGGGCATCGAGGCCAGCAATTAAAAATTGAACTTCATTTCTGCTTCGTCCACAAAATGAACATTTATCTTCGGTTTTTTTTGCCATTAAAATGATTGAACTATTATTTTAAAAAATAGCTTACGAATATAATACAACCT
>JBIILW010000220.1:0-4099 GCA_044338265.1 Bacteroidia bacterium
GTGTTCGGTTTGACTCCAATATGGACCTTTATTATCGTTATTGGCAAAGTACATTTCCTCGGTAGTTCCATACCAACTTTCCATGTTGAACATACCACAATGAGCTATAAAAGTTTTAAAGCGTTTCTTATGGTTTCCTGCTAACCAGTAAACTGAAAACCCGCCAAAGCTTGCCCCCACTGCACCTAACTTATCTTTATTTACATAAAGTTCATTGCTAATATCGTCAATGGCACTTAAATAATCTTTCATACATTGTCCGCCATAATCACCCGTAATGGCATCGTTCCATTCGCTTCCGTGGCCAGGCATTCCACGTCTGTTTGGCGCAATAACAATATAACCATTGGCAGCCATTAACTGAAAATTCCAGCGATAACTAAAAAATTGCGAAAGTGCACTTTGTGGCCCCCCTTGACAATAAAGCAATGTTGGATATTTTTTGGTAGCATCAAAATTTGGCGGATAAATAACCCAACTCATCAAGTCTTTTCCATCGGTAGTTTTAGTGATTCGTTTTTCAACTTTACCCATTTGGGTTTGGTTTAAAATATCTTGATTGGTAAAAGTAATTTGTGTTTGTTTTTTACTTTTGGGATCAATTGTAAAAAGTTCGGTTGGCATGCTAATCGACATTCTTGAACCTAACAACATGGTTTTTTTACCAATTTTATAAACCAAAACTGAAGTATAATCATGATCTCCATTGGTAATTTTTTCAGGATATTTATTGTTTGCAATTCTGAAATTATTGGTATAATAAATTTGTTTGGTTCCCTTTTCAATTACTATGTAATAAAAACTTAAATCACTATCAAATTCAAAGTTTTCAATATGTAAATCTTTAGTTGGAGAACCTGTAAATTCAAATCTAATCACTGAGGTTTTCTCACCTCTAATCATTTCATAATTGGTATCAATTGGTAAATCCAAAACACATATGCGTTGATTATCACTTTCGTTGCCCGCTCCAATCATTTGAAGCCAAGCTATTTTATTACCATTTGGTGAGTATTTAGGATTGCGATCATAGCCTTTATTACCTGCCGAAAGATTCATCGTTTTTTGTGTCAATAAATCATATTCATAAATATCGCTATTGGTTGAAAGTGCTTCAGCAGTTCCAGTTAATTTTCTGCTATCGTAAGCTAATTTGGTACCGGCTGGATTCCAATTAAATTCATCATCATCTCCATTTGGTTGAAGCGGACAATCAAATTTTTCATTCTTCATGATATCAATTGCATCACCATTGGTTTGACCATTTGAATAAGGTACAATAAACAAATGACTGTATGCGTAATCGTGCCAAGCATCCCAATGTCGGTAAAATAAACCATCAATAATTCTTGCATTACATTTATCTAAATCGGGGTAAATTTCTTTTACTTCTTGATCCAATTTTACATCAGCGGTAAAAGCTATATTGTTCATTTTGGGAGAATATTTATACCCGCTAATTCCTCCAGGAATATTCAACACAAGCGTTTCATTTTTACCATCGAGGTTCATTTCAAACAATGCAACATTTCCACCTGTTGCTTTTAAGAAACTTATTTTTTTACCATCTGGTGTAAACCTTGCACTAAAAGCATTCATTTCAGCATTGGTAATTGCTATTTTATTGCCGCCATTGATATCACATTTATAAATAATATTAGTGCCTTTATTGACTTTTACATCATAATTTTTAACACCAAAAATTATTAACTTACCATCAGGAGACACCTGCTGATCTGAAACTCTACCTAATTGCCAAAGTTTTTCTACACTTAAATTTTGCTGCGCAAATGAAGTTGAAAAACTGAAACTAAATAAAAAACAAATGGCAAATAATTGATTAGAAAATGAAGACTTTTTCATAAAATATTTTTTTTACGAATAACGAGAAAGTAGCTTGGATATAAAAAATTATTTTTTATTCAATAAATATTCCATGACGGTTATTGGAATTAAAAGGCATGTGAATGCGTAAATAGTGTCTTCAATGGGAATAGTATAAATGCGTAAGCCTATTATTTCATTGGCGTTATAGCCAACTACTGGTTCAGGAGTTACCGCACCAGTTAGCACTCCGTTTACCAATAAAAACGGAATTAAATGAACAAAATAGGCCATCCAAAAATAAGCCATGTACTGTTTTTTAAAATAGAACTGATGCAAAAGCAATAAAGCCAATGCCAGTGCACAATTTACTAAAGTATAAGTTTTAGTGTTAAATAAAATACAAGCAACAATAAGTAAAACAATGAAAGTATAATTGATTATTGATACAAATGGCAGAAAGAATTTATCAGAAAAATATGCTTTGATACATGCATAAATAAATACGCTTGCAAAAGGAACAACTATAAAAAAAAGCCATTCTTCAATAGGTAAGTCATTGAATCGGAAAGGCAAAACATAATCGTTATTAAACCACCAAATTCCAGAACGGGTAAACCAACCATCCCATAAAATAAATAAAAAAGCATTGATAAAAATGCCTATAAATAAAGGCTTAAACCATTTGTAAAAAGCTACTTTTTTATCGAAGCTTAAGGCAAATGGCCCAATAAAAGAACCTAACATTAACCAGGCATATAAACTCATTACTTAATTTGTTGAATTTGGGTTTTTCCAATATTTTAAAGGAACAATTAACATTCCAAAGTTTTCTCCATCTTCTTTTCCTAAATATTTATGATGAATTTTATGCGCTCTGCGAATGGCCTTAACGTATCTATTATCTAAACGACTCCATAGTTTGAAACGTTGATGAATGATTATTTCATGAATGATAAAATATGCAAAACCATATAACGAAATTCCTATCCCAATATACAATCTGAAATCATGATACATTAATCCTGTTACATAACAATAAGCGCTAGGAATGGCAAAAATCAAAAAGAACGAATCGTTTTTTTCAAAAAAACCCGGTTCCACTTGGTGATGATCTTTATGCAAAAACCACAATAAACCATGCATTACAAACTTATGCGTAAACCAAGCCATGAACTCCATGACCCAAAACGTAACAAATACCACTGAAAAATTAAATAACATATATTAAAAAGCTTTGCAATTATAAACAGATAAAAGGGAAAAAGTTTTTGTTAATTTTGTTTAGTATAATTTAAAGTGTTCCCTCTTTCTAAATAAATTAAAGATAAATTCTTTGAAGTCAAATAATCGATTGAATAATTAAATTCAATATTGGCTTTTAAATCTATGGTTTTCAGTAATGATTCTTTATTTTCAATTACATAACTAAGTGTATCTATTATTTCATTATCATAAATATCAACTAGAAATTCTTTTGTAAAAATCAATTTTGACTTCTTATCATCATTTGAAATCCAAGTACCAAGTATGTTTATTTTGATTAAATCTTCACTAATTACTTTAGCTTGTTTGCTTTCATCATTTGGTGTTTGAATATTATTATTTGGCTCATTTGTTTTTTGATTATTTGAACAGCTAAATAATAAAATTACTGAAGTTATTAATATTGAAATTTTCATTATTCAAATATATTTATTCTAAAATAAAATCTAATACAACCAATTCAAACCAACAAAAAAAGCCAATTGTAAACCATAAAGCCAAGGTGCTATTTTATTGGTTAAGGGTAAATCCAACTGATGATAAATAAATATGAATGCAAAAGAAAAAATATACCACGCTGTATAATTTTGAATGGGCACAATACTGTTTTTCCAATACCAAAAATCTAATTGTGGAGCAATATTTTCAATAAAAATATCAATAATGAGCATGAATAAAGCGCCTAAAGCTGCTTTTGCCATCATATGAACGTTTTTGTTTGGAACTGTTTTAGTTAAAACAATTTGACAAATATGCATAGAAACATAACAAAGCATTACCCAATTTAGTCCAATAATTACAGGAACATCGGCTATTTTAAAACCTAGGTTATTGCCATAAAAATATTGTCCAAAAATTCTTCCTGTGGTAACACCCAATAATTCTAATATATAACCTGCTTGAAAAACACCCAATGCCCAAATCCAAAACATTGCATTTTTAGGTTGGTGGAAATAAAACAAAATCGCCGCACTAATCATCAAATTGATAGGTGTTAGTTTTATTAAAT